>CALAEU010000159.1 GCA_937891215.1 uncultured Clostridia bacterium | reverse complement strand
CGAGTGAACCTGTTGAAGCGTCAACACCTACAACTTTATTTGAGTCAAGATGCATACCCATTTTTGAACCTGAAAGGTTAAAAGTTTTGAGCATTTCTTTATCATTGAAACCTAAATCGCAAAGAACAGGTGCATAAGCAATACCTGCGTGACCTTTACTTAAAATAAATCTGTCGCGGTCTTCCCAATTTGGTTCTTCAACTTTAATATGCATATATTTGTGGTAGCACACCGTCATAATATCCATAACACTCATACCACCGCCGATATGACCGCTACCTGCCCAGTATGTAGTATCAAGGCAAAGGTTACGAAGCTCATGTGCTTTCTTTTCAAGACTTAACCACTCTTGTTTTGTTAATGCCATAAGAATTACCTCCCGTTTATTATATATTTATATTTAACTATTTAAAAAGTTCCGGATGATTATTTTTAACTACTTTAAATGCTTCGTCAGCAATTTCGATAGTTCTGTTTATATCTTCATGAGTCAATGCCGCATTTATAAAATGGTTGTGGTGAGATGCAAAGAATACGCCTCTGTTTACACATTCTGCAATCCAGTCCTGATGAAGAAGCATTGAATCATCATTTGCAATTCTTAAATAAAAAAGTGCCGGTGGACCTGATGTAACTAAATCAAATCCGTTTTCTGCACCTGCTTTTTTAAGACCTGTTAAAAGTTCTGTGCCAAGGTCATTGAAAAGTTTTGGTGCATTTATTGCTTTTAATTTGTTTATACAAGCAATACAAGCGGCGAATGGCACTGCACTCATCCAGTAAGAACCTGTGTAAGAAAGTGATGAAGCCGCACCCTTTAAAAATTCTTTACCACAGAATGCAGACATATTATAACCATTTGCAAGTGCTTTACAGAAGCATATAATATCTGCCTCAAAACCGAAGAAATGGTCAGAACCCGCTAAATCAAGACGGAAACCTGCACGAACATCATCTATAATAAGAACAATGTCTTTTTCTGTACAGAGTTTTCTTACTTCCTGCCAGAAACCCTCTATTGGGAAAGCATTGTCAAAGAAGTTACCATGGTTATAAGGTTGAGCAATAATTGCCGCAACTTCGCCTTCATTTTCTTCTAAAGTCTTTTTAAGACCTTCAATATCATCCCATTTGCAATAGAGGTTATTTGCAACATCTTCAGGGGTAACACCTGGGTAGTCAATTTTTTGTACCATTGGCGAAACACCGTGATAGAAACCATTGAAGAAAATAAGTTTCTTTCTGTGAGTGTAAGCACGTGCAGTTAAAATTGCACCCTGTGTTGCATCATTACCATTCTTTGCAAAGAATGCCCAATCTGCAGTGTTTACTGTATCAACTAAAAGTTCTGCACATTCAACCATAACTTTGTCAGGTGAAGAAGTGCAGTTACCTTTTTTAATCTGCTCAATAGCGGCATTGTCAACATCTTCATCGCAATAACCTAAAATGTTAGGACCATAAGCACACATATAGTCAATATATTTGTTGCCGTCTACATCCCAGAAATAACTACCTTGTGCTTTTTCTGAAAAACGAGGCCATCTGTTAACAGGAATAAACTGACCTTCTGCAGGACCTAAATGCCCGTAAACGCCTGACGGAATGACTTTAGAAGCTCTGTCGTACCATTCGTCGGATTTTGTAGTTGTATATAATGGAAAAGACATTTTAAATCCCCCTTTACGCAAGATATAATGCAACGCGGTCTAAAATACGGTTGACATTGTCAAGCATATTAACCATTCCGTGCATTTCGATTTTACCAGTACCAATGCAAGTAAGAGCATTAACTTTGCCATCAAACAAAGCTCTTGCTGTTTCAATTGAGTCAAAAATCATAGCCGCTCTGTATTTTTCAGGCGGTTTCTTAACTGTAACAAGACGATTATCTTTACAGATAAGTTCAACACCTATATCGTTTTTAATTCCTATGTAAATGCTACCATCAATAATATGTGAAGCACTGAATTTACCAATTTCATCATTGTTGCCAATCTGTGCTATTGCAACACCTATTGTGTAGAGCATAAGACGGGTACTTCTCTCAAAAAATACAGAGTCTTTCAAATCTTCTTCAGTTGCTCTCATATATTTTGAAAGCACATCTGTAAGTGGTGTGAATTTTTTAAGTAAAAAGTTAATATGAGTGAAGCCTTTTGATGGAATCGGTGTAACTGTACCATCTATAAGTCCGTTAAACTTTTCAGGTGAAGAAAATGGTAATTTTACATC
>CALAEU010000158.1 GCA_937891215.1 uncultured Clostridia bacterium | reverse complement strand
CCGACTTATATAACAAAAAACTTCGCGTAATGCGAAGTTTTTTTTGTTAGGAAGCGGGAAACAGGAAACAGGAAACAGGAAGCAGGAAGCAGGAAGCAGGTAATAGGTGAACTATAGCAAATTCTATATTATAAACTACTTTTTGTTCATTTTATTAATACAATTTTTGCCAATCTACTGATTCTAGTTCACCATTACAAAAATGAATAAAACCATATAAAATTGAGTGTCTTGCCATCTCATTTTTTTCTAACCAATCATTATTCATTTTATCTTTACTATAATAAATCGTGATGCTGGGTAGAGAAATGTTACTTTATTTCAACACTTTTGTCAAAGAATATATATCTGTATCTTTTGTATCTAAAGAACTCGTTACTATTAAAGATATATTAGAATCATCTATACAAGTATTTAAATATTGGTCGTATGATAAATTTGTTATATTATATTCACGTCTTATATAACCTGGTTTCAACTATACTTGACAATCACCATATATAGGATGAAAAAGTTCTTTTAATTCTTGCTCTGCTTGTGCTTTATATTTTATAGATATATAATTTGATAGCCATTTTTTATAATTCCAAAAAACCAATTTATCGTTTACACTTACACCGATTTTTTCATCGGGAAATTATTCGATTCAAAGTAGTAAGTGGTTGTAATTGACATCCAGGATCCCGAATTGCTATCAATATACTCAAAATCATCATTAAAACTCTTTTCTAACACATATTCAATATATGCTTCTTTATAATTTGCTTTTAAGTATATATTTGAGAAAAGCAACGAAACACACAAGAAAATTGTTGTTATTGTAATTCTTTTATTTTTTATGGCACTAAGGTACTCTGGATCATAAACATACTTGGTTCTCCATTTTCTTACCTTTTCTTCGCCTTTTTCCTTTTTACGAAATATTTTGCTCCCTCATTTGAGTTGTTAGTCGATATATCTGATAATATTCTATAACACTTGCTAATAGTGAAAAACGAAAGAATGAAGTTTGTTTTTCTGATTCCTATTTTCTGTTTCCTGTTTCCTTATGTAAATGACTACAATCATTTACATAAGTCAATTTAGTCTTTTTAACTCCATCTTCATATAAATACCGAATAAGCGTAACACCTGTGTTATCCTGTGAGAAATTAAAGTCGGGAATTAAACCGAGACCAGTTGCCGCTAATATTAAATATGTATTAAACATTCCGTGTGCAACTATAACAACATTACTATTGTCATCATTTTCAGAAAGAATTGTATTTATAACTCTTTTTGCTCTATCGAGGGCTTTTTCTTGGTCTTCTTCGCCTAAAGGAGCTCTTTCTCTTATGACTGCATCGGGAACAACATTCTGCAAAACATCATCAGGTAAACCGGTGTAATCTTTATCCGTGCCTTTTTCCATTAATGTCGTAAAAATATTAAAATTCGCGTTTTTGTGATATTTGTAAATTTCGCTACCAGTTCTAACTGCTCTTATTAATGTGCTAGTGTAAATGGCGTCTATTTGCTCATCCTTAAAGCGTTCTCCTAAAAGAAATGCCTGGATTAAACCGTTATCAGTCAAATCAGTTTCAGTGAATCCATCACCATCTGGAACGAGCTCGACAAATGGGGAATATGTATTGTTGATCACGTAAGATGGCGTGCCGGCAAAGTTCTGGTGCGTGTCTTACTATATATAAATACATTATTTGCACCTCGTTTCAAATACTATTATATAATGTATTTATAATTGTTGCAAGATAAATTATTATATGCTAAAATAAATACATACTTTTTAAAGGTTGTGTTATTATGGAATTAAAAGAGAAAAAACTTTCATCAGAAGAGATTTTTGATGGAGTTGCTATACACTTGTATCGTGATGAAATTTTATTACCAAACGGCAAACAAGGTGTCAGAGAAGTAATAAGACATCCTGGTGCGGTTTGTGTATTACCAATTAAAGATGATGGTAATGTTATATTTGTTAATCAGTTCAGGTATGCATTTAATAAAGTTACTTTAGAAGCTCCTGCAGGTAAATTAGATAAAGGTGAACTGCCTTTAGATGCCGCAAAGCGTGAACTTCGTGAAGAAACAGGACTTACTGCTAATAATATAGTTTATTTAGGAGAAATGTATACAACCCCTGCTTTAATTGATGAAATAATTCATTTGTATCTTGCTACTGATTTAGTAAGTGGTGAGCAGGATTTAGACGAAGACGAATTTATAAATGTTTTAGAGATGCCACTCACTGAAGCGGTGGGAAAAGTTATGAATGGCGAAATAAAAGATTCTAAAACACAGACTATAATTCTTAAAGCGGAGAAATATTTAAAAAGTCGGAAATAATCGACGAGGAGATTTGAAATGGCAGACAAGAAAAAATTAGGGTTAGTAATGATAGTAAAGAACGAGGAGCGCTGTTTGGAGAAGTGTTTAAAAGCAGTAAGAAACCTTGTTGATGAAATTTATATTACTGATACTGGTTCTACTGACAAAACTGTAGAAATAGCAAAGAGATTTAGTGCACATATTTCACATTTCGAATGGGGGAATGACTTTGCTGCAGCTCGTAATTTCTCGTTAGAGCAATCAGAATGTGAGTGGAATCTTGTTTTAGATGCTGATGAATATTTAATAAATGGTAAAAGAAAAGATATAGAGAGATTTTTGTCAGGTGAAGAAAGAGTAGGCTATATTGAATTACTTAATACATACAAAGAGTCAGATGGTGAAATAAGTAAAAGCAAAATACATATACCGCGTTTAATACCAAAAGGGGTGAAGTATCGTGGTGCAATTCACGAGCAGGTTGATTCGGAGCTAGCAGGTGTGATATTACCACTAACTTTTGACCACGACGGTTATATGCAAGAGGGCAAGGGTGAACGCAATTTAGAGATTCTGTTAGACGAATTAAAAAATGATGAGAATAACCCATATATTTTATATCAGATTGCAAAAACACTCTGGATATTAAAAAGATTTAATGAAGCAGATAAATTTTTCGAGAGATTTTATAAAATTTCAAAAAATATAAAATCTGAATATAGGAAATTAGGGGTGATTTCTTATATTTATAATTTGTCAGAATTAAATAAAAATGATGAAGCCATTAAAATAATAGAAAATGAAAAAAATAATTTAAATAATTCGGCAGACTTTTATTTTGCGTGCGGAATGTTTTATATGAAAGCAGTATTATCTGATATAAATAAATATATAAATTATTTTCCGGAGATTGAAAAATCATATTTAAAATGTCTGGAGATTGGCGAAATAAAAAACAATTATGGCGTTGTTGGGTGCGGTTCGTTTAAAGCTGAATATAATTTAGGCGTATTTTACGAAGTGTCCGGAAATACCTCGAAAGCCCGTGAATACTACGGTTTAGCGGCACGACAGGGGTACGCTCCAGCAAGAGAAAGATTAAAAGAACTTAAATATGTATAATAATATAAAATAAATTAAATTAATGAATTATTTTTTAGTTGTAAAAAGAATGCGCAAAAAATCCGTAGAAATTTATTGCGCGTTCTTTGCTTTTTGATGAATTTTAAACAGAGATAGTTTTAATATTTTTATCAATTTTGTTTTTTAGGGTTTTGTTTTTTTGGTAATTTTTAAAAATGATTTAAAATCAGATTTAATTTTAGTTTTCAAATCAATTATTTTTTTTGTAACATTTTTTAGTTGTCTGTTTTTTATGATTTGAAATTTTAAAAAATAAAAAAGAAAACATAAAATTATTTTAAAAACAAAAATTCAAAAACAAAAGACAAAAACTAAAAATTGAAAACTCAAAAGTAAAGTGAATTAAAATGTAAATATAAAATAAAAACAAAATGTGAAGAATGTAAAAAAATAAAAGTATAAAAACGAAAGTATAAAAACTAAAGTTGTTTTTTGAATATTGAATTTGAAGACAAAAAAATACAGAGATGAAATTCTGATGATAAATTACTTTTAAACTATAAAAAACAAAACGATGCATCGAGCATCGTTTTATTTTTTAAAATATTTTAAATTATTTTTTTATATTTTTTCTACAAACTCAATCACTTCATCAGGTACACTCAAAGCGTTGAAAACACTGTCTTTTCTGAGCACTATGTCTAAAAGTGGTAACTGTCCATATTTTACTAACGCTTTTAAATCCTTCTTTTTTTCTTCTGCTTTTTCCAATTTATTTTTATTTAATAAAATTAAATATTCAGCAATATCTTCATATATTCTGTCGTTGCGAAGTCCTAAATTATATTCGCCTGCTGCTTTTAAAAACAAATCTTCTAATTCTTCTGAATATTTAAAATTATCTCTTAGGATTATTATTTTTAAAAGAATTGAATTTGCACTGTCATAAATATTATTATTTAATTTATATTTTTCATAATAAGTAAAACTATTAATATATTTTTTTTGAAGCTCATAAAGATAACCTAAAGATAAATATATTTTCGCTTTATAATTTGAGTCTTCTACATTAAAATAATTTCTTATTGCATTAATTAATAATTCTTCTGCAACTTTATAAAAATGAATTTTATTTTTCTTTATAAGTTCATTAGCAACAGAAACTGTGTAGTCGCATTTATCTTCATTACTGAAAACAGATAATCGGTTGTAGAAGTCTGCTATATTTTCAGTTTTCCATTCTTTTAATGATAAAAGGTCACTAAACATAGTTATATCCTTTCTGGTGGTATACAAGCAGCAAGAGTTAATTTATCATTTGATTTAACATAATACTCATTATTGCATGAATATGGCATAAAGAAATAATCACCCTGTCTTAAAGCAATCTCTTTTTCGTCATTGGTAAGAGTACCAGTGCCTTCAGTAACAACATAAATAACAGGTGCAGAAAGTTTCTCTGTTTTACCATTTGAAATTTCGTATCTATGGAGGGAGAAACAAGGTGTATCTTCTTTACTTATAAGAACAGATTTAACACAGTTATTTTCCTCTGAGACAATAGTCGGCGTTTTCCGACATTCATTTTTTACTCTCTCTAAATTGTAAGAGTAGTCAAAGACTGAAAGAGCGGTCTGCTTATCCAAATCAAGATACATTTGCTTATCAGAAAGTTTGTAATCGCCACAATATCTTTCAGGTTGAATTGTAAAATCAGTCGGCTCCTGAATTTCTAATATAAGACAACCTGCACCAATTGCATGAACTGCTTTTGCGGGGATGAAATAAACGTCCCCTGTTTTAACAGGAATTTTATTAAGTAAAACTTCCATTGCCATTTTATCAGTTTCACTATCATTTACCGCTTTTTCAAAATCTTCTTTAGTTACACCATCTTTGAAACCAAAATAAATATGAGCATCTGATCTTGTCGCAAGTATAAGCCATGCCTCTGCTTTACCGAATTCAGAGTTAAAGTGTTTTCTTGAGTATTCTTTGTCGGGGTGAGCCTGAACAGGTAAACGAATAGCGGCATCAAGTGCTTTTACAAGTACATCAAGTCCGTTTCTGTCACCTAACATTAATTCTTTTTCTTCTTCTATTAGTTGATTGAAATAAATATCCGAATCCTTTATTCTGGATATTCCCTCAAATTCATTTGTACTTCCTTCGTTTAATGCCTTTGTTGAAGAGCAAACCCATTCTTCTGGATAAAAACAGTCTTCGCTGTCATCACCAAAAAATTGAGAGAAAAGTTTACCACCTAAATAAACTCTGAAAACTCGGTTTTTTTCAAAAAATATCGGATTTGTAGCATAGTCTTTGTAGTTCATAAATTTATTCTCCTAAAAGTATTCTTTGTGCTTCTCTTATGTTTTTGTAATTACCATTTGCAACTGAAGCGAAGATACAAGCACCAACTGCCGCTTCTTCAGGGTGTTTTGGTAATTTTAATTCAAGATTGAATTCTTTTGTGAAAATGTAACGCCATACTTTACTTTTTCTTATGCCATTACCAGAACCAACAAGAGTGCGCGGTCTGAATTCCAATAAATCTTTTGCTTCTTCATACATTTCTTTCAGTTCATCTACAACACCGATAAGTACACCACAGATTAAATTGGTAGGTGTAAAGTTTTTGATTGAGATGTTTTCAATTGAACCGCGTTTTTCCGGATGGGAGCGTGTCCCCGCAAATTCGCAATTTATTTTTAACGGGTCTTTAATTTTTTCAATATCTTCAGAAAGTTCATCCATTTTCTCGTAAAGATTTTCACTGTTGCCACCGAATGCATCCTGACAATCTTTAAAGAAATTTCTTAAAATTTGATATGCTCTGCCGCCACAAAGAGAAGAACCAACAAAAATGTATTCGTCATCAGTGAGGGGTCTTATTTCACCAGTAGGTGATGGTTTGAGATGTGAAGTTATAAAAGAAACCTGACTGCCTGTACCAACATTAACTAATATTGAATTATCTGGGTTTGTCATAGAACCTATGAAACTTGCCTGATTGTCACCAATTGCAACTGCAACAGGAATTCCAGTTGGTAAAAAGTCGCAGTTGGTAGTACCTGCAATTGAAGTTTTACTTATAACTTTTGGTAAAATTTCAGGGTTAATTCCTGCTTCTAAAAGTGATACATTGTCAAAGTGATGATGTCTTAAATCGAAGAAACCAAGACTTGCAGCATCACTTGTGTGAGTGCTAGGTGACTGATTTGTTAAAACACTTACGAGATAATCATGAATGGTTGAAAGTTTTACAGCCTTTTTAGGAACAAGATGGTTTTTTATATTATAAAAATGAGTTGTAAGACCAAAACCTGTTGCAGATTTATAATCCGTTGTTTCTGTCAAAAACTCGGCATAAGAGAAATTGCCTTTATAATTTTCGTTACCTCTTAAATCCTGCCAGGTGTAGAGAGGAGAAACCGGGTAATTTTCACTGTCAAGATAAAGAATACCGTGCATTTGCCCTGTAACACCTATTGAAGAAATGTCACTTCCATCTGTTATTTCATTTATTGCTTTTTTTACTGTTTCAATAATAATTTGGGGGTCTTGTGCTTTTTCAAAATCAAAGTTTGATTCAATAAAGGACTCGTTCTTTAATGTCGATTTATTGATAATTTTACCGTGTTTTTCATCTAAAAGGAGCGCGGTAATTGTAGTTGTACCAATATCAATACCTAAAATACTCATATTTATTCATTCCTTTTCGTGCAACTCATTTTACCCTTAACAAATTGCGGTTGATTTTGGGTCAAGTCTTGTAATAATGTCTTGCTGAATAGCAGGGGATAAATCAAGGAAGTTTACAAAAGTACCGTGAATTCGCATAATGTAAACACCACTTGGAGCATATTTCTTGGGCTCTGCTAAAACTTTTCTTAAAATCTCTGCTGTTGTAACATTTACATATAAATAGAATGGTGCAACATTGTTGTTGAGTTCATTGAAGAAAAGTGGTTTCATAACCTTGTTTTTGAATTCAATACCTTTTTCTTCATAAGAGGATGATGTAAAATATTTAGGGTCAATACCAAAGTGAGAAGCATAACCGCCGCACATTTTATGAAATGGTAATTTCATTAAAGATAATGTTCTGAACCCTAAACCGTTCTGCGCTTCACCATAAAGTGGATCAACACCATAGTTTAACATATCTCTTGATTTTCTACCGCAAGGTAAAGCACCAACCCAGTAACCATAAAGTAAGTGTGTTGATGGTGTGGAGAAGTCTGGTCTGAAATTATTGCCAAGGTAATTCTTCTTATTTCTTACCATGTCTGCAATTTTATTTGTGATTTTAACTGCCTCAGTATCTGCAGTTTCATTATTATTACCGAATTTTGGTGCAGAGAGTAAAAATTCTCTTAATTCTTCGTCACCTTCGAAATTATTTTTTAATGCATTCAAAAGTCTTTCTGCATCTTGGGGGCGTTCAGATAATAATTTATCAATAGCAACAAATGAATCTGCAACTACACTTGTACCGTGAATAAGGCAACCGCTACCGTTATATTTTGTACCCTGTTTTTTAATATCTCTAACATCGTAGCCAGTTTCAATACCCCCCATTACTGTACTTAAGAATGGTACAGGTAAATTTGAAATTGCACGTGAAGCGCCATTTGCTGCTTTAACCATTTCTTCGCAGAAATATTCTGCATTTTTATAAAATCTTTCACGAACAGTTTTTAAAAGAGTTAATGCATCCGCATTACCACCTGGTAAATCGCAGATTTTTTTACCGGTTACAGTTGACACACCATCATTTAAAGTAAGTTCTAAAATTTTACCTAAATTGAACCAACTGTTTGTTGTGTTTGCGTTGTCTTTGCCCATAATAAGTGGTTCCTGACATCCTGCAATCGATGTGTCCTCTATATCATCAATATCAACGCCTGATGAAGAAAGAACTTCATAAAGTGAATCATCGTTAAAAAGTGAAGGTGTAAGGCAACCTGGTGTGAATAAAAATCTGCCCAATTCCTGATATAATTTATCAGGAGTGTTTTTATGTAATTTAACAGAGAGAATAGGTTGTGGCAAATTCATATCGTAATAAGCATCTAAAAGTGCGTAAGTGGTGTCGTTTGTTAAGTCGTTTCCGTTCTTATCACGACCACTTACAATTAAATTCTGTGAAATTGCCCAGCTTCTGTCACCAACATTGAAAAATACAAGAAAATGTTTTAAAAGTGCGGCAGTAGTTTCTCTGTCTAAATTACTCATTTTTCTGTATGGTTCAAAAATTCTGTCTGCGTTACCAACGGAAAATGCAAATGGGTTTGGTGCTTGTTCTAAACACATTGTCTGCCATAATATAATATAACTCTGAATTGCTTCGTATAAACTCTCTGCCGATTCAAAAGGTACTTTGCCTAATGTTTCTGCAATAAGAGAAAAGCGTTCTTTTTTATCATTGTCGGTATTTTTGGCCTTTTCTTCTGCGAGTTTTTTATATCTTTCTGCGAGTAAAACGGTGGTTTCTAAAGATATTTTCATAGCTTCGTAGTTTTCTTTTTTATCTTCACTACATACTATTAATTTCTCGTCAATATCTTTAATAAGTTTTTTAATACCATATTTTAAAACTGCTCTCATATCAGGAATTAAATGACCTGTAACCTGCTCAATAAAGAAAGCAACTTCACCAGTTAAATTTTCACAGGAATTGTAAACCTCAGTAAGTTCTTTTACATAAGGAGTCTTTTTGTCAATTTCTCTTAAAGTTTCAATTCTTTCTTTTGTGAACTCCTCTGTTACTGTAATATCATCATAAACAGCAGTAGGGTCGCAGTAACCTGCAAAAGTTTCTACTTTAAAAGTAGGGTTTATAAGTGCATAACTTCTTGCAAAGGCATCGCGTTGAGTACCTGCAAAAACTGCGTTATCACTTATAGAAAGAGGTAAAACTTTTACTGCTTCTCTGAATTTTAAAGCCGCTTTTTTCATAGGAGAGAATTCTTTAAATTCTTCTTCAAATTTGCTTTCGGTTTCTTTAATTATAAACCAACCGGTAAGGTTATTTATTTCTCTTTCTTCCTTAAATAAATCATTTGCTAAGTCTGTTAGTTTTTTTGCATTTAATTTGTACATAGTATCACCTTATGTTTTAATTATTTTTAAGTTATTTTTTTCTAATTCACTTTTTAAAATAGCTACTTGTTCAGCAGTTACGAAACCATCAGAAAATGTATAAGATAAATTTTCTTTTTCATATTTATCTTTACCA
>CALAEU010000157.1 GCA_937891215.1 uncultured Clostridia bacterium | reverse complement strand
CTGAACTCTTAATTTAGCAGCAAGGTTTGATAGAGGTTCGTCCATAAGGAATACTTTAGGGTTACGAACGATAGCACGACCTAATGCAACTCTCTGTCTCTGACCGCCTGATAATGCTTTAGGTTTTCTTTGTAATAAGTGTTCAATATCAAGAATTTTAGCTGCTTCAGCAACTTTTGCTTTGATTTCTGCTTTTGGAAGTTTCTTTAATTTTAAGCTGAATGCCATATTGTCAAAAACAGTCATATGAGGATAAAGAGCATAACTCTGGAAAACCATTGCTATATCTCTGTCTTTAGGGGCAACAGTGTTAACAAGTTTGTCGCCTATGTATACTTCCCCGTCAGAAATTTCTTCTAAGCCTGCAATCATTCTTAGAGTTGTTGATTTACCGCATCCTGATGGACCAACAAGAATTATAAATTCTCTATCTTCAATTTCAAGATTGAAATTAGAAACAGCTGTAACACCATCAGTGTATTTTTTTGTAACGTTTCTTAGTGATAAACTAGCCATGTTTACATTCCTCCAAATATTAAAATAATTACAATACTATAATACCACAACAAAAAAAATATTTCTATTGAATTATCTTACAAACTTTTTTTAAATTCATTATACATTTTGCCTATAAATTAAAAGAGAAAGTTTTTTTGTTGTTAATTATTACAAACATTTTGCAATTTGTTTGTTTATTTTTAACAAACTTTCGTATTTTGTCTTTTTTTATAACATTTATGCTCAAAATACCCCTGAGAACAAAGTCACTCTCAGGGGTATTACAAGTTTTAAAAACTAATTTTACTATTATACTTTCTTTTCGTACTCATTTTCACGAATTCCCGGATAATGTTTATCAAGATATTCTTCTCTGTAAGGGTTAACACCTCGTGATATGTTTTCAGGATGAAGAGGCAGTTTCCATCTGTCCTTCTTGAAATACTTGTTATGGAAAGTCTGTTCAATTCTTCCAGACCTTTCAAGCACATCAATACAGGAGCGGATACATCCTCTGGCGCATGCACCACAGTGAAGACAAAGAGTACCTGTATCTAAAATCGGATCGGGTTCAAGTTCACAATCAGTAAAAGTCAAACCAAGACGAACTCTTGGACCGTATTTTTTAGTAAGAAATACTTTGACCAGCCTATTTCTCTAAGACCGCATCCTGCAGCGATTACACGGATACTGCACACAATATCAGGAGGCAGTTTACCTTCGCCTACAGGTTTTCTTGTTGTACCATTTCCTTCAGGTACGGCTGGATAATGAGCAACAGCCTAATATCCGCAATCTTCAATAAAACAAGACAAAGGTAAAGATTTTTATAAAATCTTTGAAATTTATGCTTTTTGCTATGAATGAATTTAGCCATTCTAAACATTTTTTTCTACCCCATTAAAAAACCCAGGAAAAAAGTATCATTTTGTCGTTTTTTAAAGACGGCTTGATGGTGCTTTTTTCTTAAGTTTTTAATCACTTTAAAAGTTTTATGTTTCACGTGAAACATTTTAGTATTAAAACCAGCTTAAGATATAAAAAAATAAAAATAATGCTTTATTTTTAAAAGAATATGTGGTAAAATAAATGTATATATATTTTGTAGAAAAGTGGTGAAAAAATGGGTAAAATTATATCAATCGCCAACCAGAAAGGCGGGGTAGGAAAAACTACAACTACCGTCAATTTAGGCGCTTGTTTAGGAAGTCTTAATAAAAAAGTTCTTATAATAGATGCTGACCCTCAGGGTAATTCCACAAGTGGTTTTGGTATTGATAAAAATAAATGTGATTTAACTTTATACAGTGTTCTTATTGAAAAAGTCAGTATAGAAGAATGTATTATAAAAACTGATTATAAAAACGTAAGTTTATGCCCTTGTAATATGGATTTACTTGGTGCTGAACTTCTTATAGATAAAGAGGATAACAAAGAGTTTATTTTAAAAGAGGCATTAAAGGAAGTTAAGGATAAATATGATTTTATTTTAATTGACTGTCCTCCGTCACTTAATTATATAACTCTTAATGCGTTTTGTGCAACTGACAGTGTTTTAATTCCTATTCAGTGTGAATACTTTGCATTGGAAGGGGTTGCTGATTTAACCTCAAATATTAAAGTAATTAAAGAATCGGTTAATCCTTACATAGAAATCGAAGGAATATTACTTACAATGTTTGACCAAAGAACAAATCTTTCAATACTTGTTGCAGATGATGTTAAAAACTGTTTTCCTAAAAAAGTATTTAAAACTGCAATCCCAAGAAACACAAGGCTTGGCGAAGCACCGAGTTATGGTCAGCCTATAATATATTATGATAAATACTGCAAGGGTTCCGAAAGTTATACGAATTTAGCAAAGGAAGTAATTAAAAACAATAAATAAAAGAGATGTTAAAAATCTTAAGACCGCACGTAGATAACGACCTGTGTGTCGTTCCGATAAAACAACATATTATAAACATTATATTACAGATAGAAAGGGATGATTATATATATGGCAGAAAGAAGAGGTCTTGCTAAAGGCTTATCCACTATGATTTCCCAGACTCCGTCAAAAGTAGATGAAAATGTTGTTTTTCATCTTAATATAATAGATGTTGAGCCTAATAAGGAACAACCGAGAAAAGCCTTTGATAAAGAAAAGTTAGACGCACTTACAAGTTCAATTTCTGAGATTGGCGTTATTCTTCCCATAATTGTTACTAAAAAAGAGTCAGGAAGATATATGATAATTGCAGGGGAAAGAAGATGGAGAGCAGCAAAAGCGGCAGGTCTTAAAAAAATTCCCGCAATAATTAAAAACTATGAAGAAAAGGAAGCAGCAGAAGTTGCTTTGATTGAAAACTTACAAAGAGAGGATTTAAACCCTATTGAAGAAGCAAAAGGTTATAAATCTTTAATTGACGGATTTTCAATGACTCAGGAAGAAATATCAAAAAGAGTAGGAAAAAGTCGTTCTGCAATCACTAACAGTTTAAGAATATTAAATCTTCCTGATGAAATAATAAAATATGTTATTTCAGGAGAAATTTCACAAGGTCACGCAAGAGCGTTATTATCAATAGACAGTGGTAAATTAAAAATAGAAACTGCAAAAAGAATTATAAAAGAAGGTTTAAATGTAAGACAGGTTGAAAGTTTAGTTAAAAACTTAAATAATGAAAAACCAAAGAAAAAGAAAACTAATTCTCAAATTGATGTTGAAATAAAATCAATTGCAGAAAGTTTATCAAAATCATTTTCAACCAAAGTTACTATTAAACACGGGCAAAAAAAAGGTGAAATTAAAATAGAATATTATGGAAATGACGATTTAGACAGAATTTTGAAAATTTTGAAATAATTGGAAAAAAATTTTACCTTTAAAATTAAATTCTGCTTAATTTATTTTAAAATTTTGATAAAAGATATTAAAAACATTAAAAACTTAATAAAACTAAATTTTGGGCGTTTTAGAGATATATGATTTTTTGGAGGAAATTTTATGTTAGATTTAAGACTTATAAGAGAAGATAAAGATAAAGTTATAAAGTTAGTAGCAAAAAAAGGTAACGATGTTACAAATGAAGTAAATAAGATTTATGAACTTGATTTAAAAAGAAGAGATATTACTTTTTTAGTTGAAGGACTTAAAAATAAACAAAATGTTGTTTCAAAAGAAATTCCTAAACTTAAAAAAGAAGGAAAAACTCCTACAGCTGCTCAAAAAGTTCAAATCGAAAAAGAAATCAAACGAGCTATCAATTTAAGGTCAGCTTGCCAAGCAGCTAACTTGGGTGTATCATTGTTATTGCTTGGACTTATTGTACCAATTTGGACAAGAAATAACACTAAGAAAAAACACGCCGAAGCTTTGCGCATAGCGCAAGAACAAAGAAAACAAGGGATATCCGAAAAAGAAACTACTGTACCTCAAAAGGTTCAATAGTTATTAACTCACTAGCAAAAAGGTAAATAATGCAGATTAGACCATTCCAACAACAAAATATTCAACAAAAACGCGACCCACAATTCAAAGGTGGCGTAGATTTAGCATTAAGATATTTAGCAACAAACCAAGGTGTTGGAGCGAATTTAACAGATTTAGGATTTATGGTTATACCACGTGTAGCGACAGATGCAAAACGTGGCCCAGAAGCTTGCCTCGAAACAACAAGACGTGAGGCTTCGGGAACTGCAAACCATAGTATGATTGGCGTATATGGCGTTGCAAGTGGTGCGGCTGCAGCTTATTTGATGGGAATTGATAAAAAGTTTGGAACAAAAGCAAACTCAATGTTTGTAGCTCCAGAAACCCTTAACATTTTAGCAGAAAACAAGGCTCGCCAAATTCAGAATAAGACTCAACAATTAGATTATTTGAAAGAAACTTTTGCTAACTTAAAAGCTTTCAATCCTTCAGCAGCAAATGCTGATAAAGATGGTTTTATAAAGCTTTCACAAGAGACCATTGATGATATTTCAAAATTGTTAGATAACGCTTTAAATGACAAAAATATGCGTTTCAAAATCTGGAGAAACAAAGAAACAGCTGATTCTCTTCATGTTGCAATGAATAAAATGATTGAAGCAACAGGTGCAGAATCAAAATATATATTAGAATCAGCAGATAAAAAAATCTCTAGCACAACAACATTAAGAACATTGTTAGAAGACATCTATAAAGTATCTAACTCATTTAATACAGAAGATGTTAAACAATTAGTTATTAAAGCTATTATTTATGTAGTAGTAGGTGCTGTATTTGGTGTTTTAATTGGTGTATTAGCTAATATTAAAATTGTAGGTATTATCTTTGCAATTTTAGGTGCTTTAGTTGACATTTACGTTACAGCTGGATTAGTATTCTTATTCTTAAGTTACTTCAAAGTATTAAAAGACTAATTATTGAAACAACTCTTTGAAAGAGTTGTTTTTTTTCTTTTTCAAA
>CALAEU010000156.1 GCA_937891215.1 uncultured Clostridia bacterium | reverse complement strand
GAAATGGCGGTCCCCCTCTCTTCGAAGAGAGGTACACCTTTGCAATCAATTTTTTGTTTAATTTATAATACTAACGCAGTTATCTTAAAATATTCAATTCAAACTTTCATTTAACTTTTTTGTACATTTTCGTGTTGCCACAAAAACAATCGCCCAGATAATTAAGTAACCTAATACGAAACAAATTGTAAAAATCATTATTGGTTTAAGCGATGATTGAAGCCATCCATTGAAAAGATAAAGAAGAATATAATCTAGGTAAAGTACTGCACCGTGAATAAGAGCAGAAGTAAATGTTGAAATTTTATCAATAGTATAAATAATAGTAATTCCTGCGGCAATAAATGCTAAAAGAGTTGATGAAAATATTCCTGTTACAACCTCACCTACTGTAAAACTTTCAACTGCACTAACTAAACCTAATATGCCATATACAATTGCTAACACAAGCGGTCCACCAAAACAGAAACTCATTCCGCGTTTTAAAAATTCAATTACATATTTTTTCATTTTATTAGCCTCCTTTTAACTTGTGGCAAACATCTTCTTGAAACATAATCGGTATAACCCGATTTAAATTCAACGTTAACTGAGCCACTATAAGTTGATATAAATTTTTTGATTTTACTGATATTTGCAACTGATGATTTATTTATTTTTATAAATGAGGAAGAAAGTAGTTTTTCAACTTCATAAAGACGATTTTTTATTAAATATTTTCCATTTTCAGTTATTGCCCAGACTTTGTTATCAATAACTGTAACACACTCAATATTTTTTATTTCTAAAATAACTGTTTCATCTTCGCTGAAAACTACAATTTTATTTTCACCAACATATTCTTTCACAAGAGTTTCAATTTTTTCTGTTAATTCATTTGCTTTTTTAACTCTTGCTGTAATCACTTCTTCATTTTCTTTATCTATTATCAGTTGAAAATCCATATCATCAACTCCTTTCATTTATGTTATACCATAAAAATCTTTGAATGTGTAAAATTTCAAGTAAGCGGTTGATTTTTTAATCTGAACGGTAAAAAAAATATCTCTCCACCGTATTTCCTCAAAATACGGTGGAGAGAATATCTTTAGATATTATTTAATAATTCCGGCAAGCCCTTAATTACACTCGGAAGTGCTTTAACAATAAGTTTTACAATACCCCATGTTAATGGTTCTTTGTCATTGAGAATATCAAGGAGTCTGCCTGCCATTTTTGGACTGAACACACCCATTGACATTGAAATAAAGTTCTTAACAGGTGTCTGTACTGCAATAGCGTACGCCATATTATCAGTACCAAGAATTTTAGATATAAGTCCAACAATCTTTTTACCATTTTTACCCTGACAAGAATCCTCAAGAGTATTTGCAATTGTAAGATTAGGGTAACAAATAACATCTTTCTGTGGGATTGGGAAACCAAGAAGTTTTTCAAATTGTTCATCTGTAATATTCTTAACATCAGCAGTAGCGTATGCCGGGTACATTGCTTTCATATCAGGTACTTCTTTATCACAAGTTGAAGTAACATTTACAGAAGAAGTAAGAAGAATATTTCTTGAAGATGCACCAACAAGAATATTATATTTACCACTTTCAACGTGCCAGTCGTGAATTTCTACATTATAGAAAGCAAATGCTCTTTTTGAAAGTTCAATCTGGACTTCTTTTTCTTCGCCTGCTTTTAAGTATACTTTCTTAAAGCCTTTTAATTCTTTTTCTGCTCTGAAGATTTTAGTATCTTCTTTAGAAACATAAACCTGAGCGATTTCTGCACCATCTCTGCTACCTGTGTTCTTGATTTTGAATTTAACAGTAATAGTGTCAGTATCTTTAATATTATCGTTTGAAACAGTAATATCACTGTACTCGAATGTTGTGTAAGAAAGACCGTAACCAAATGGGTAACGAACATCCTTTTTAGCAGTGTCATAATAACGGTAACCGATGTAAATACCCTCTCTGTATTCAACAGTTGTTGTATTACCAGGGAAGTAGTCATAACAAGGTGTGTCTTCAAGTTTATAAGGATATGTTTCTGCAAGTTTACCAGATGGGTTAACATCACCAAAGAGGAGGTCAACGACTGCACTACCACTTGCTTCACCGCCGAGGAAACTGTGAAGAATTGCCTTCGCGTTATCTTCCCAAGGCATTTCAATAACTGCACCGCCAGCAAGTACCAAAACAACATTACTGTTTACATTTTTAACTGCTTCTATAAGTGCTACATGCTCTGGTGGAATTCTTAAATGGCTTCTGTCAAAGCCCTCTGATTCAAACACATCTGTAAGACCAACGAAAACTAATGCAATATCTGCATTTTTTGCCGCTGCAACTGCTTCATCTATATATGCATCCTGAGTTTTGTTTTTTGCTTCTTTCTTTGTAAGAGCATAACCTGGTGCATAAGCGACATTTATGCCACGGTCGAACATTGTATCAAATGCGTTATCAAGTTTAATAGGATTAACAAGTGAACTACCTGCACCCTGATGACGAGGTTTTTTAGCCATCTGACCGATAACTGCATATTTTTTATCTTTATTAAGCGGAAGAATATCTTCATCATTTTTAAGGAGTACCATTGAATCCTGAGCAACTTTTCTTGCAAATTCGTGGTGCTCTGCTTCGTTATATGTATGTTCACCTAAAACTTCTTTTGCCTTGAAGATAACATCTAAAACACCGTCAACCATTTCATTGAGTTGGTCTTCAGAAATTCTGCCATCACGAACTGCTTCAGCAATTTCTCTGTTACCTTCGCCATTTGAAGTAGGCATTTCAAGGTTCTGACCTGCAAGAAGACCAGGAACGCGTTCATTTTCTGCACCCCAGTCAGTAACAATCATTCCTTCAAAGCCCCATTCGTCTCTTAAAACATCTGTAAGAAGCCATTTGTTTTCTGCACCGTAAATACCGTTAAGACGGTTGTACATACACATAATAGTCCAAGGTTGTGCTTCTTTTACTGCAATTTCAAATGCAGTTAAATAAATCTCCCTTAATGTTCTTTCATCAACAACAGCACTTACTGTCATTCTGCGTGTTTCCTGATTGTTAACTGCATAGTGTTTTAAAGATGTACCAACACCTTTACTCTGAACACCATTACAAAAAGCAGCTGAGAGTTTACCAGCGAGAAGTGGGTCTTCTGAGAAATATTCAAAGTTTCTGCCACAAAGTGGTGAACGCTTCATATTAGTACCAGGTCCTAAAAGAACTGAAACTTTTTCTTTTAAAGATTCTTCGCCTAAACGAACGCCCATCTCGTAGAGTAATTCAGGATTCCAAGAACAAGCAGTAGTTGCTGCAGTCGGGTAACAGATTGCAGGAACACCACCTAAGAAGTTATCACTTTTCTTTTGTTGTTCTTTTAATTCCTTTTTCTTTTCTTTATCTTTTGTACCTACACTGTTTCTGATTCCGTGAGGTCCATCACTCCAGAGAATTGTAGGAATTCCATATTTTTCAATTGAATCTGTGTGCCAATAATCTTTACCTGAACAAAAACGAACTTTTTCTTCAAGTGTCATTTGGTTTATAATATCAGCGTGTTTCATATTTTCACTCCTTAGTTTATTTCAGTTTTTTTATTTTCACCTGTATTCCAGTTGATTAAATGCTCGAACTTTTTGCCGTTTTCTTCGCAAGTGAGTTTAACCCAGTTGTCACCCTCGTAAATAGCGTCAAGCACTTTAACTGTCGGTGCACTATATGTTTTCATAAGTTCCGCACTTTGTTTTTCATCATAGTTTGCGGCATTATCAGATGTAAATATAATTGTACCTAAATTTCTGCAAAGGTCTGCCCATAAAACGCGTTGTTCCCAGGTAATTTTTAGTTTTTTCTTGCTCTTTCTGTCGCCATCAACTTCTTTTAAAGCGTTTCTTAAATAGAAAACATCAGGGTCATTACCAAATACTCTGCCATTAAGACCACGGCGGAATATTGTATTTTTGATTGCAGTCTGAACAGAAACAATTTCTCTGTTTACTTTACCCTTTACAGGAACTGGCTGGAATACCAAGTCAACATCGCTACCGATACGGCAATAGTCAACCTTGCCGAATGCTGGTCCTAACGGAACACCGCAACCTAAAATGAGTTTTTCGCCAACACATTCTCTTAAAAGTGCCATAGCGTCACACATAATTTCACCACGGCTCTTGCCATTTCTCGGAACAATACAAGCAGTGTAAAGGAAGTCGAGTTTTACCATATCGAATCCCCATGTATTAAGAATTGTGTTAAAGAATTGTTTTATATATGCCGCACATTCAGGATTATAAAAATCAAGTGTATAACAATCTCTGCCAAGACCTACAAAACCATAAACAGGTTTACCATCTGGTTTTTTAACAATCCATTCAGGGTGATTTTTAGCAACAACAGAATTTTTCTGAATGTAGAAAGGTGCAAGCCAGAGACCTGCAAGCCAGCCTTTAGAATGAATTTCATCTGCGATATATTTCATACCTTTAGGGAATTTTTCATTCGGTACTTCCCAGTCACCTATAAAACTCTGGTAACCGTCATCTATCTGGAAGATGTTTATATCTGCGCCTGTTGCCTTTAAAGCCTCAAGGTCACGGATAATAATTTCTTCTGTAATATCTGTGTAGTAGTTGTACCAACTTGTATAACCGTTGATTCTGTTTGTTTTTGGTTTTTCAATACCCATAGTGGTGAAATATTCATCAAATAAAGCATCATGTTCACCGGTTAAAACAACCATATCTAAAACAGTAACTTCACCATTAATCACTTTACATTCCAAATCTTTTTCAATAACAATTGTATTTTCGTTTGTATCAAAATGTAAAACTGTGTAACCTTCTTGTTCACTGAGACTACCCAAAAGTGTAAACTCGTTGCCTGTACGGATGTATGAATATGTGTAACCATGGAACACACCTGATTTTTCAGGATATTCCCTGAACATATAGTCACCACTGCAACCCGCCATATTAAAACCAAGAGGAATAGATTTAACAAGTTTATTCATACCTCTGTAAAACTCGTTCTTTTTGTATTCCCTTGTCATACTCCAACTCTGGTAACCATTCGGCATAATGCGGACATCATCAGGATAATTGTAGTCTGCAATAACTTTAAGATTATAAAGCTCAGTTTCTTTATTTGCTTTTACAGTAACTTTTAAAGATTTACCGTCAAATGAGTAATTAACCGCTAAATCTTCATTATTACCCGAAAAAGCAACTGTCTTACCATTTTCTTTGTAATTTAATGCAACTTTTGCGTTTTTAAACATTGTTTTTGCACCTTTCAGAAAGAATTTTAGTTTTCATATTATTTTACCATAAATTATTAAAAAAGACAATGTAATTATATCCAATAAATCGCCTTGAAAATTAGTAAAAACAACAGTAAAAAACTCTTGTTTTGTATTGACTTATTATAAAAAAAGTCATAAAATTAAGAGGATATGCGAGGTGACTTAATGACATTGATTTTATCAGGTGTCGCATACGGCATTTTAGAAGTTTTTCTGCTCCACATACTTTTAAAAAGTGCTTTGTCCGGTGATTTGAAAAAGACAATATTACCACTTTTTATAAAACTTTTATCTTATGGAGCGGCAATGTTACTCATCTATCTTTTCTTTATGGAATCTGTAAAACTTTTGGCAATTGGTTACACAATAGGCGTTATTGTTTCAATCCCTTTAATTTTACTCTTTTCAAAAAAGAATTCAGATAAAACAAAAAAAGAAATTTCCAATAAAGGAGATGATAATAAATGAGTACCGCTGATTTAATAAAAATCGGCATAAGTGTAGTAGTTTTTATTATTTGTCTTGTTCTTAATATTCACTTTAAAGGAGTACTTAAAAACTTCGGTGACGATTACGACAAGAAAAAACTCAAAAAGAAAAAAAGACTTAAAACTCTATGCTTTTCAGGTATGATTATCAGCATCTGGTTTGCGCTTGGTGTGTTTATTACATGGTTTTCAGGTAAACACAGCGCTATGCACATTGAATTTTCAATGTTCAGCGACAGAAGTTCTGTTGAAATTTTGGGTCTGAAATTAGGCGAAACAACAATTTACACAATGATTATTGTTTTAATTGTTACTGTTCTTTGTCTTCTTTTCAGATTCCTTGTCTTCCCAAAATTCAAAGACAAGCCTGAAGGATTTCAGAATGTTATGGAACTCTGTGTTGAAACCGTTGAAAGTTTCTGCATAAATGCAACAGGCAAAAAAGCTGGTAAAAGTCTTGCACCTTATATGTTCGCTCTTGCAATCTATTTAGTATTCAGTGCAAGTTTCGAACTATTCGGTTTAAGGGCACCAACCTCAGACTTGGTTGTTACATTTTCTATGGGTCTTATAACCTTTGTTCTTCTGAACTTCTTCGGTTTCAGAAAACTTGGATTTGGCGGAAGACTTAAAGCAATGGGTGGCCCTATGGTGGCTATGCGACCAATTATGATTCCTATGAAAATCGTCAGCGATATTGCAATTCCGATTTCGCTCGCTTGCCGTCTTTTCGGTAATATGCTCGGCGGTATGATAGTTATGGAACTCTTAAAAGGTGCTTTAGGTGGATATGCCGCTGGTATTCCTGGTATTGCAGGTTTATATTTCAATCTTTTCCACCCACTTATTCAGGCATATATCTTCATCACCCTTTCACTCACATTTATTGACGAAGCAATGGAAGGTCTTGAAGAATAAATAAAGAACAAATAAAAATTAAATTGATTTATATTAAATTTCGGAGGTAACTTATTATGGGTTCAGCAATAGCAATGCTTACAGCACTCGGTGCAGGTTTCGGTATGTGTTTCGCAACTGCAAAGGCAGTTGAGTCAGTTGCCCGTCAACCAGAGGCAGCAAGTAAAATTCAGACAATTCTTCTTTTAGGTTGTGCACTTGCAGAATCAACCGCTATCTACGCTTTCGTTGTAGCACTCATTCTTTCAGGTAAATAATTTAGATTTTATAAGGTGTATTTATTATGGATATGTTACAATCTTTAGGTATGTCAAAAGATCTTATTGCCGATCTTCTGATTAACATTGTCAGCATAATTGTTCTTTACCTTGTTGTAAAAAAATTAGCTTACAACCCTGTAAAAAAATTCCTTAATGCAAGAACAGAAAAAGTTGAAGCACAAAAGAAGGAAGCTGCAGAAAATCTTAAAGAAGCCACCCAGATGAAAGAAAAATATGACGAACTTCTTAAAGATTCTGAAAATGCCAAAGCAGAAGCAATTAAAGAAGGCATTAACAATGCTAAAGCGGAAGCAACTGAAATTATTGACTTTGCACGAGAACAGGCTAAAACAATTGTTGACAAGGCAAACAAAAACGCAAAACAAAAAGAGCAGGAAACTCTCGACAATGCCCGTGAAGAAATTGTCAACCTCGCTATTGACGCTTCAAAAACTCTTTTACACAGAGAATTTGACGATGCTGACAACAAGCGACTTATAGAAGATTTTCTTGATTCATTAAAAAGTAATGGTGATATAGATGCGTAAATCAACTATTATAGTTGCCGATAATATCACTATTCCTACTTACAGATATCTTTGCGATGAATTAAAGAAGAAACTTGGTAAAGATATTGAATTTGAGTACAAAATAGACAATTCAATTATCGGTGGCTTTATAATCAATCTTGACGGTGTAGTTTACGACAACAGCATAAAAACCCAACTTGAACGACTTAAAAAACATATAAAGAATGGAGATGAAACCTGATGTCTGGAAGTATTTTCGCAACAAAAAACGAATATCTTAAAAGCAGACTTCAGAGTTTCTCAACTACCCCTCTTGTTTATGAATGTGGTAAAGTTTCATCTGTTGGTGACGGTGTTGCTACTGTTTCAGGACTTAAAAACCGTCTTTATGGCGAACTTTTAGAATTCGATGGCGAAATATATGGTATGGCTCTTGAGCTCAACGAAGATGGCGTTGGCGCTGTTCTTTTTGACAGTGCAGACGCAGTAAGCGTTGGCGATACGGTTAAGGGCACTAACAGAGTTGCTGAAATCCCCGTTGGGCCTGAACTACTGGGCAGAATTATTGACCCTATAGGCAGAGCAATTGACGGTAAAGCACTCGATGCAAAAAAATATTTACCTGCAGAAAGACCTGCACCTACTATAATTGACCGTGAACCAGTTTCAAAACCACTTGAAACAGGTATTTTAGCAATTGACAGTATGGTGCCTATTGGTCGCGGTCAGCGTGAACTTATTATTGGTGACAGACAGACAGGTAAAACTTCTATTGCACTTGACACTATCTTCAACCAGAAAGGTAAAGATGTTATATGTGTTTACTGTGCTATCGGGCAGAAAGCATCCAACATCTCACAGGTTGTTGATTACCTTAATAAAAATGATGCTATGGAATACACAGTAGTTGTTGCTTCAACTGCTTCAGATTCCCCTGCAACTCAATACCTTGCACCTTACTGTGCCTGTACTGTTGCAGAAGGCTTTATGGCAGAAGGTAAAGATGTTTTAGTAATTTATGACGATTTATCAAAACACGCAGTAGCATACCGTGCAATGTCTTTACTTCTTCACAGACCACCAGGACGAGAAGCATACCCTGGCGATGTTTTCTACCTTCACTCAAGACTTCTTGAGAGAAGTGCCTGTCTTTCTAAAAAATCAGGTGGCGGTAGCATTACTGCTTTACCTATTGTTGAAACAACAGGTGGTAATATCTCTGCTTATATACCGACTAACGTAATTTCTATTACAGACGGTCAGATTTATTTAGAAAGTGAATTATTCCACAGCGGTATGCGTCCTGCTATCAATACAGGTCTTTCAGTTTCTCGTGTTGGTAGAAGTGCTCAGCATAAAGCAATGAGAAAAGTTTCAGGTACACTCCGTATTGAACTTTCTCAATACAGAGAAATGGCTATTTTTACCCGTTTCGGTAGCGATGTTGATGAATCTACTGCTAAACTTTTAAGAAAAGGCGAATGTCTTACTGAACTCCTGAAACAAGGTAAGGGTGAACCCCTCGATTTATTTAAGCAAGTTGCAATTCTTTTAGCTTACAAACTTGATGTATTCGAAAATATTCCTAAAAAGGAAGTTAAAGAAAAAGCAAGTGAACTTATAGAAATGTTGCAGAGTAAATACCCTGATTATGCAAAAGAAATAAACAAAACAGGCGATATTACTGACGCAATTGAAAAGATTTTCACTAAAACAATGTTGGAGTTTAAACAATGAGTAACGCTAACGAAATAAAGCAACATCTCAAAGCAGTTGAACAGACAAGAAAGATAACAAATGCTATGTACTTGTTATCTACTTCACGAATGAAAAAGGCTATGCAAAGTATTGACTTTAACCTTTTTTATCTCCAGCGACTGCGTACTACAATAAAAGATATTCTTTCAAAAACCAAAAACAATAACTTAACTAACAAGTTCATTGAAGAGCAAAATATGGGCAGTGCTGTTTTTGTTGTTGTAACTTCCGATAAAGGTCTTTGCGGTGGTTACAACTCAGGTGTTGTAAATTTAGCACTTGAAAAAATGAAAGAGCACAAAGACCCTATGGTTATTTCACTCGGTATTATCGGTGACCGTCTTTTTAAAAACCACGGTATTGAACCTGCGTACTCGTGGTACGGGGCTTCGCAACACCCTACTTTAAACCTCGCAGGTCAGGTTGCTTCAAAACTGATTGAATTGTTTTTGACAAATGACTACAGAGAAGTTTATTTAGTTTACACTGAGTATATTTCTTCATCTGTGCAGACACCTTGTGTTAAAAGACTCTTACCTCTTTTAAGGCGTGACTTTCTTGACATCGATTTTGAAAGTGACAAACGAGCACAGATGATTTACGAACCCTCAGTCGAAGTAGTTTTTGAACAGATTGTTTATCAATATGTAACGGGCTTTATGTACGATGTATTTATGCAATCGGCAGTAAGTGAAAATATTGCAAGAATGAACGCAATGCAGAATGCTACAAAAAATGCCGATGAAATGATTGCGGAGCTTTCAAAAGAACTCAACGCTGCCCGTCAACTGCAAATCACTAATGAAATAACAGAAATTGCTGCAGCAACAGAATTACAAAAGTGAGTGTATTTTATGAGTATAATTTATAAAGGCGAAATTGTTAAAATATCCGGTCCTGTAATTGATGTACGATTCAGTGGCAAGTTACCGCCTATAAACACACTTCTTACAATTGAAGAAGCTGACAAACATATTGAAGTTGCTATGCACGTTGGCAAAAACACTGTCCGTGCAATTGCACTTGAAGCAACTGAAGGTCTTTCTTGTGGGTTAAAGGTTGTTTCTGATGGTAATGGTATTATGGTACCTGTCGGTGATGAAGTTATAGGCAGAGTTGTGGATGTTTTAGGTAGACCAATCGATGGTAAAGGCGAAATTAAAGCAGACCACAAGTTGCCTATTCACCGAAATCCGCCATCACTTTACGAACAAAAACCTGCAACAGAAGTTCTTGAAACTGGCATTAAAGTTATCGACTTACTCGTTCCTTACACAAAAGGTGGTAAAATCGGTCTTTTCGGTGGTGCAGGTGTTGGTAAAACTGTTCTTATTATGGAAATGATTCATAATATCGCAACAAATCACGGTGGTTATTCGGTTTTCACCGGTGTTGGTGAAAGAAGCCGTGAAGGTAACGAACTTATGCACGATATGAGCGAAAGCGGTGTTATCAACAAAACAATCCTTGCATTCGGTCAGATGAATGAACCCTCTGGTAGCCGTATGAGAATTGCGCTTACAGGTCTTACAATGGCTGAATACCTTCGTGATGAACGCCACCAGGATGTGCTTTTATTCGTAGATAATATTTACAGATATGTTCAGGCAGGTAACGAAGTTTCTGCACTTTTAGGCAGACTTCCGAGTGCAGTTGGTTATCAACCTACTCTTGCGAATGAGCTTGGCGAATTAGAAGAAAGAATTGCATCAACCAGTAAAGGTTCAATTACATCTGTTCAGGCAGTTTATGTTCCTGCTGATGACCTTACAGACCCTGCTCCTGCAACAATCTTTACACACCTTGACGCTACAACAGTTCTTTCAAGAAGCATTTCAGAACTTGGCATTTACCCTGCGGTTGACCCACTTGAATCTACAAGCCGTGCTCTTGAACCTGAAATTGTCGGAGAACTCCACTACAGAGTTGCGCGTGGCGTTCAGGAATGTTTACAGAGATATTCCGAACTTAAAGATATTATTGCTATTCTTGGTATGGAAGAACTTTCTGAAGAAGACCGTCTTACTGTTTACAGAGCAAGAAAAATTCAGAAATTCCTCTCTCAGCCTATGAATGTTGCAACTGCTTTCACAGGTGTTAAAGGTCAGTTTGTCCCAATTAAAGAAACAATTGAAAGTTTCAGACAGATTATTGACGGTGAAGCAGACGACATTCCGGAAGCAGCATTCTTTATGGTTGGTTCTATTAAAGATGCAAGAGAAAAAGCAAAGACACTTTAATTCTTATTAAAGGGTGATTTAAGATGCCTAAATTCAAATTAGAAATGTTCACCCCGAAAAAGCAATTTTTTGTTGGCGAAGTAGATGCAGTTACCTGTAACGCTTCTGATGGAGAACTCTCTGTTCTTTACGGACACCAGCCAATGATTGTCGCTTTACCACCCGGTGAAATAAAAATAAAACAAGATGGTGAATGGAAAAAAGCATTTGTCGGTGACGGTTTTATGGAAGTAAGACCAGACGATGTTTTAGTCTTCACTCACCTTTTAGAGTGGCCTGAAGACATTGACGAAGCTAAAGCGCAACTGCTTTTAGAACAAGAAAAAGAGCAGTTGAGAAACGCCCAGAGCTTCAGTGAACATAGACGAACCGAAATAGAGCTTCAACGAATGATGACCACTTTAAGAAAAAGAAATTATAATTTAAACATATAATGTATTGTAATTTTCTATAAATTTATTCCTATGTATTCCAATTTTTAGTTGAATACATAGGAATTTTTTTGTTGTGTCAAATTTTGTTGAAAACTGAAAATTTCAGGTGTATAATATCCCCTGTTAAAAAATTTTAAAATAGGTCGGGGTATTATGACAAAATTAAAACCGAAACTTTTTTCGGTAATTAAAAATTACAACAAAGGGCAATTCGTAAAAGACTTAACCGCTGGTCTTATAGTTGCAATAATTGCTTTGCCACTTTCTATTGCTTTGGCTCTCGCTTCAGGTGCCACACCTGAGCAAGGTCTTTACACCGCTATTGTAGCTGGTTTTTTAATCTCATTTTTAGGTGGTAGCCGTGTACAGATTGCAGGTCCTACTGCGGCATTCGCTTCAATTGTTGCAGGTATTATCGCAACAAATGGATTTTCAGGACTTGTTATTGCAACACTTATGGCTGGTGTAATGCTCATTATAATGGGTGTTTGCAAATTCGGCAGTCTTATTAAATTTATACCTTTTACAATCACAACCGGTTTCACTTCAGGTATTGCGGTTACAATTTTAATAGGACAAATCAAAGACTTTTTAGGTCTTACATTTAAAAATTCACCTGTTGAAACAATTGAAAAAATCGAAGAAATTATTCATTGTATTTCAACTATAAACCCAATGGCAGTTGTAATAGGTGTTGTTTCTCTTGCGATTTTAATTATATTACCTAAATTTATAAAGAAAATTCCACCATCAATTTTTGCTATTCTTATTTCAGCATTACTCGTTCACTTTTTAGATTTAGATGTTCTTACTATTGGTGATTTATATGAAATCTCATCAAAAGCACCAACACCATCTATTCCTGAATTTTCATTTGAAACAATAAAAGCGGTTTTCCCTGATGCAGTTACAATTGCAGTTCTAGCTGCTATTGAGTCACTTCTTTCTTGCGTTGTTGCTGACGGTATGATTGGTAGCAGACACAACTCAAATATGGAACTTGTTGCACAAGGTGTTGGTAACATTGGTTCCGCTCTCTTCGGTGGTATTCCTGCAACAGGTGCCATTGCAAGAACTGCGGCTAATATAAAAAATGGTGGTAGAACACCTATAGCTGGTATGGTTCACGCTGTCGTTCTTCTTTTGGTTTTACTTGTATTAATGCCACTTGCTTCATATATACCAATGCCTACAATTGCGGCAATCCTCTTTATAGTTGCTTACAATATGAGCGAATGGCGTGAATTTAAGGCAATTGTTAAAACATCACCAAAGAGCGATATTTTCGTTTTAGTTTTAACTTTCGTTCTTACTATTGCATTTGACTTGGTTGTTGCTATTGCGGTTGGTCTTGTTCTTTCAACACTTCTCTTTATGAAGCGTATGAGTGACGAAACAAACGCTTACGGTTGGAAAGAAATTGACGAATCAACGGATGAAGATAATGTAAACTTAAAAGTTATTCCTGAAGGTGCTTCTGTTTTTGAAATTACAGGCCCTATATTCTTCGGTGCAGCAACTAAATTTACAGATACACTTTCTTCTACAGACAAAAAAGTACTTATTTTAAGAATGAGAAGCGTACCCGCAATTGATGCAACCGGTATTCACGCATTTGAAACAATTCTTAAAAACTTCGAGAAAAAAGGCAAAACACTTATAATTTCTCACGCAAACGAGCAACCTTTAAAAGCACTTAAAAAGTCAGGTCTTTACACACGAATTGGTAAAGAAAACTTCCAGAGAAACATTGACGACGCTTTAAAGAGAGCAGATGAAATATTGAAAGATAAATAAAAATGTTAACCCGACAAGATATGAAAATCTTGTCGGGTTATTTGTTTGGTTTATTTATATGGTTTTGTTTCATCAGTAAGACCAACAATATAATCAATACTTGTGTTATAAAGTTTGGCTAATTGAATTAGAACATCAACAGGAATATTAAGATTACCGATTTCATAATCAGAATAAGTTGTCTGATGTATCTTTAAAATTTCAGCTATTTGTTTTTGAGTATAATCGTTATCTTCTCGTAAATCACGAACTCTCTTGAACAACATAATCACCTTACCTTTAAGATAATTATGCCTCAAGGGAATATCCCTTATTGACTTTTAAGGTAATTTCCCTTAAAATGTATTCTAAAGGTGGTATTTTATTGTTTTATAAACGATGTTATGCTTCAAAAACGAGCTATAAACCAATCCAGACCATTAAACGTAGTGTTGAAATTAGTAGAGCTAACAATATTGAAAGCCAATTTAATTGGGTGTGGATTAACAAACCTGATATGATTCAAAAAGAAATTGAAGCCTTAGAAATTTTAATTTCAATAAAAAAGAAAAATTCTGAACCTTATGTAAAATTATTAAAAAAAGAAAGGGAGATTTACTTGGACGATTTACAAAGACAATTAGACGAACTTTTTATTAAGTTTGAATGGCAAGAGAAACACCAGGACTTAGATTTAAACGAACGTATAAAAGAACTTGAAAAAATTATTGAAACTTTATCCAGTACAGAAGCGGAACCATACAAAAATTTATTAAAAACATATAAAAAATGGCTGATTTATGGTTTATAGAAAAAACCAACAACCTATGGCTAAATAGATTGTTGGTTTTATTTATAATAGTGGCAAATTCTCTTCGAAATCAGTTCTCCAATTCTTCTGTTTCCTAATTCCTGTTCCCTGATTTCTGATTATTTTCCCGACGTAATATTATAATCTAATACCGCTTTAATGTATGCTTTCTTCGCCTTTGAATTTTTGATTTTTCTGAACTCGTCTGAAAGCTCAATTTCGGTTTGGTTACGCTTGTTGTCGCCGATTTTAAACTCAGCCTTTTCATTTTTACCAACAAGAGTTTTTACAGCATCCGCAATTTCTTCTGAGGTCGCAGTCTTTACTTCCCCTGTTTCCTGCTTCCTGTTTCCTGTTTCCTGAATATTTTCCTGAACATCTTCTGATTTCTGAGTTTTTTCTGTATCTGCACCTTGCAACTCTTCTCTTTTTGCTTCTTCCAGTTCTTTTTCTGTCTGGAATTTTTCTGCATCTGTAGGAAGAGCAGCGTAAGCACCACTTTCGATAAATTTTACAGTAATCTTTTCAATTTCACGCATTTTTACCTGCTCTGCCTGAGCAAACGCTAATTTATCTGCATCTGAAATATTCGGGTTACTTTCAATAGAACGGATACTTGCTACAGAAGCATTAATTTTATTCATTTTAATACGCTGTGCTTCATCTTTCGTTTTACAACGCTTTAAATCTTCTTCGTACTGTTTGGCTTCTGCTTCTACTGCACGCATTTTCTGATACAGAACAGGGTTTTTCTTTTGCAGATACTGCATTTCTTGTTCTGTTAATTTACTACCAGCGTAAATTTTATTTGTTATTCTCTGCATTTCTTTATCTTCAGGATGCAATTCCTGTTGTTCTTTATAGGCGTTAATAAAATTCACATTGTCTTTCTGGCGTTCAGTTAGACCATCGGTAGAAAAGCCTTGTTGTTTTCTTTGCTCCCACTTGCTTTCAAGTTTTGCATTTTTTCTTATATGATTTAAAGAAGTCATAAGACCAAAACTACTTGTATCTATAAAGCTCATTCTGACACCTGCTTTCAATATTTAATAATTACTAACAACCAACCGGGTACAATCACCCTCTAATAATGTTATTCCACGATTTTCAAATTAGTAAAGAGAAACCTTTGAATTTTTTGCAAATTCAAAGGTTTCTCTTTTATTCTTTTATAAGTTCTAAACTTATAACTTTATAAAGTTCTTTTACATCAAATGGTTTTCCTATATGAGTTGACATACCCGCTTTTAGTGCTATTTCTATATCCTTTTTATGAGTGTTTGCACTCATTGCAATTATTGGCACTTTTTTAGAGTCCATTCTTTCTAAATTACGGATAAATTTTGTTGCCTCAAGTCCATCCATTACAGGCATTCTCACATCCATAAGTATTACGTCATAATAACCTTCATCAGAATTGTTGAATTTTTCAAGACCTGCTTGTCCATCCGGTGCACATTCAACAATCATACCTTTTTTCTCTAATACTCTGACTGCTATCTGACTGTTCATTTCGTTATCTTCACAAAGAAGAACTCTTTTTTCTTTCAATATATTGTCAAAATCATCTTCTGAAAGTTTTTCAGGAGATTCAAATTGATTTTCAGCAACTTCAACTTCTTGTAAAGCAAGTTCTACTATAAATTCAGAACCTTTACCTACTTCACTGTTTACTGAAATCGTGCCGCCCATAAGTTCAACAACATACTTTGTAATAAAGAGCCCCAGACCTGTACCTGAAGAATTGAGCGAAGTATTTCCCTCTCTGGTAAATCGGTTAAACATTCTCTTCTGAAAATCTTTACTCATACCGATTCCGGTATCTCTAACAATAAAACGCTCAACTACGACACCGTTATTTCTGCTTACAAATTCTATAATAAAATCAATTTTCCCATTTTCAGGTGTAAATTTAACTGCATTAGAAAGCAGATTGAAGAAAATCTGGTTAAATCTTAATTTATCAGTACTTACACATTTTGAAAAATTTTCGTGTACTACCATATTGAACTCAATTTTCTTTGCATCACAAAGTGACCGAACCATTGAATTCACATAGAGTTTAAATTCTTCCATTGAGTATGGCTCAAATGTCAACTTCAACGCATTTTTTTCAATCTGAGAACTATCAAGAGCATCATTTATAAGACCTAAAAGAAAGTGTGCCGAAGCATCAATATTAGTAAAGTATTTCTTTATTGTCTCATCTTTACTTTCATCAACACCTAATGCAGACATACCAATAATAGCATTCATAGGTGTACGCATATCATGACTTATACCGGCAAAGAAATCTGAACGGGCTTCATTTGCTTTTTTAGCTTCTTCCATTGCCTTTTTTAGTTTCTTTTCTTTTTTCAGACCTTCCCTTACAATTGCATCAACATTTGACCTTGTAGAAATCAATATATCAGTTCTGTCTTTATATAATGGCTTAATAGACATACCGTTATATTCTTCGTTACCATTCCTATCAAGTCCTAAAAACTGAAATTCTACACTACCATATTTTTTAATTGCAGATGAAAGGTATGCTATAGACATATACTTTCTGACTCTTTTCCGATCATTCTCTGTAACACGCATTTCACAGAAAACATCCATTCCCTGTTCAAATGGGAAACTGTTATTGAACTCAGCAATATTTGTACCTAATGAATGGTATCTTGTATAACTGTCAGTATCAAGGTCAATGAGTCCCACTTCAAGATAGTTTTGTGAAAGAATATTTTCTGAAATTCGCAGGTTGAGTTTTTCACTTGTAATATCTTTATTATAGAAAAACGCAAGTATATTGCCCGTTTTCGGACTTTTTAAAATATTTACATCAAGTCTTACCCAGATTTTCCTACCATCAAGTGTGACACCCGAATACTCTTCTCTTACCTCAGTTACACCTTGCTCAAACAGATTAAGAAGATTTTGTGCAGAAATATTATAATTCTGCTCATCTGTCATATCACTTTCTTTAAGGTAAAACTTTGTACGGTCACGATAATCAATTGTAGTAAGAACCTCTTCATTTTTCTCGTAGGTTTCACCGTGTTTTACATTTTCTACAACGCCTAAAGTAAGGTTAACACAAGCGGTAGAAAGAAGGTTTTCAGTTGTTTTATTTCTGAAAGCAAGTTCTTCCCTGAACCTTTTTTCAGTAAACTTCTGCTCTGTAATATCTCTGCTCATACCATAAGCAATAATACCATTACCTGCTTCATCTCTTACAACAGAGTAAGATATTTCAACACATCTTTTGATATTTGAAACAGAGTTAAGCATCCAGAAAGTACCTCTTAACTCCTTTTCCTCGCCAAAATCTACTCTCTTGTAAAATTCTTTAAAATCCTCGCGTTGTTCTTCAATAATAATATCCTTATTAAAAAGCCTGTCCGGAAAATCATAAAGGATAACTTCTCTGCCTATTTCGCCTATTTCTGTACCTTGTGGATAACGGGCGCATTTGTTTTTTATATCGTATTCCCATACGAGCATCTTTGCGCCACTAATTGCAAGTTTAAAGCGATTTTCAGTATCTTTAAGTTTTTGTTTATTCTCTATAATTTCTGTAACATCGTGACAAACGCCAACTAAAGCAATTCTTTCTTGAACTTTTACAACTTTACCGTTATTTTTAACCCATATAAATCTACCGTTTTTCTTTCTTACGCGATATTTAAGTTCATACTTTTCACCAGCTTCAGTCAAACTTTGTAATTTTTCCTGAATACGCGGTAAATCATCGCGATATATAAAATTAACGACCTTATTGTTTACATCAATAAGAAGTTCTTTCTTGTTGAGATAACCCAACATCCTGACAAAATTATCATCTATTACATAGAGCGGATAATCATCTTCATTAAAGATTCCTAAAATACCGGCATTTACATCTTCACTTAAAATATCTCTATAGAGTTCTGCTTCATAACCTAACTCTACTTCATCTATAAAATAGCGAATAGGCATAGAGTTTCTGTCCACAACTGAAATATCCAGCGTAGAAATCTTAAACTCATCATTATCTTCAACAACAACTGCCGAAATTCTCAACATCATAACTTGCTCTGTTTCTGTGTTTTTTACTTCGGTAATAAAATTAGTTGAATAAATACCCGGTGCAATCACTTTTTCGCTTTCTTCAGAAAAAGTCAATGCACATTTAACATTTGCAAATGTTAAAAAAGTTCTGAGTGCAGCTTTTATTGCAACAACACCATGAATAGTTCCATTCTGAACCAATCCGAAAATATCTGCATCATCTGTAAACGATTTATAACTTTCTTCATATTTATTCTCTTCAAGGTGAGCACAAAACAGTTTTTTCATAAATTCAACTGTTTTTTTAACATTTTCACTCATATCGCCACCCCCACAATAGCGTACATTTTTCCAATATAGTGTAATTTTAACATAAAAAATAAAGATTATCAATATTTTTTGTGAAAAATATTGATAATCTTATACAAAAAGCTTCCTGAAAAATCAGGAAGCTTTTTAATTTATTTTTTCATTTCAAGTGTTTTAGTAATCATTGATTTAACAACAGAAAGTGCTGTAAGGTTTGCCTGATAAGCATTCGAAGCCGCCATCAAGTCAATCATTTCTTCTGTTGTATCAACATTTGAATATGTAACATAGCCATTTTCATCTGCAAGTGGGTTTGTAGGGTCGTAAACCTTTGTAAACTCGCGCTCACTCTCTACAACCTCAGCAACTCTTACACCGCCACCCTGAGCATTTGAAAGTTCTTCTTTAAATGTCATAGCGCGTTCCTGTAAAACAACTTGTTGTCTTCTGTAAGGTTCGCCACTTTCAGTCATTGTTGTTTTCTCATTTGCTATGTTCTGTGTAATAATATCTGTTCTGAAACGTTCAGCAGTTAAGGCAGAACCAACTATATCTAATGAATTACAAAATCCCATAAATTTACTCCTTATTTAATACTACTGTTCAATACATATCCGAATTTATCGAATTCTGATTTAACTTTTGTTAATAGCATACTGTACTGAGCATAAGATTTGTAAAGTTCAATACTTTCTTTTTCCATATTAACATTGTTACCATCAGAACGTGTTAACGCAGTTTCATCTTCAATTACCTGAGTTTCTATAATGTTCTGTGCAGTAACATTTCTTCTTTCTTCACTTAACACATTAACGAAATCAAGTTGTTTTGCTTTATAGCCAGGTGTTTCAACGTTAGCTATATTTTGCATATGAAGTTCTTGCTTTGTCCAGGCTAAGTTTGCACCTGCTTCAAGCAATTTAAAATCATAAGAATTGAAAAACATAGTAGTTCTCCCTTAAATTAGTTAAAATTAATTACGCACCTGCACCTGATGAACGAGCTATTCTATCTGCTTGAACATAAGTATCACGAAGTTCTTTAATCATCGTGATAACTTCATCAATCTGTGAAAAATCTTTTTTGATATTAGCCTGAACTGCAACATTAAGGAAATATTCATAAAGCTGGTCAAGATTTTTAGATATATCGTATTTAAAATCAAGATTACCTCTTAAATATCTGAAAATTGACTGTACTTTCTGGAGATTTTTATTAACTCCCTGAATATCATTCTTTTCATTTGCAATTTTCGCTAATTCAAAATCTTTCATAGCCGCATCATACAATGCAGTAAGCATTTCAACAGCAGTCATAGACATAACAGATTGTTGTTTGTACTGCTGTGAGTACTGTTGGTACGGATTATTTACCATAATACACCCTCATTTTATACTATTTCTCCGAAAAAATCAATAGGTAAATTGTTGTCCAAGATACGCACTCTGTGCACTATAGTTAGAAATGATAGTTTCCATAGCATTAAATTGCTTCCAATATCTATCTTTTTCCTTGTTATATCTTGTATTAAGAACTGAAATTCTATCATCAATTCTTCTAAGTTCATAATAAAGAGTTGACTGTGTTTGTGTAGCTTTGGACTCTTTAGCACCTGCAATGCGAACTAATTCACCAGGATCTGCTGCACTGACTTTGGCAGTTCTGTCCATAATATTAGTAAGTTTACTTGCAAGACCATTTGTACCAACAAATAATTTTTCAACCTCATCTGGATTAGTTTCAAGAGCTTTTTTAAGTGCTTCTTCATCAATAACAAGCTTACCACGGTCATCTTTATTGCTTGATGTCTCAATACCAATATCATAAAGAGCAACTTTTGATGTTGTTGATTTTGTGTAAAGAGCACTTCTCATTTGTTGAAGGAAAGTACGGATTGTTGTATCACCATAAAGAAGACCTTGTTTTGATTTTTCTTCCCACTTTTCAATCTGACTTTCAGTCATTTCATCTCTTTGTGCATCTGTAAGAGGTGCATACTTACGATATGTAGGTTTTGCATATATATAACCATTAAGCTTATCAAGCATTTTGTTGTAATCTTCAACAAAAGATTTAATTGTATTGAAAATAGCTTCTGTATCGCGCTCTGTTTCAATTTTTGTTTCTTCGTAACCAATTACATTACCACTACCATCATATTTCGCAGCACTTACATCTGTAAGTTGTAATGTAACACCATCAATTGTGAAATTATTTGATGTTCTTGAAAATTCGTTACCATTGATTGATACAATAGCATCCTGTCCTGCAACTACTGCGTCTGATTTTAATACACCGTTTTCGAATTTATCGCTACCAAAAATCTTTGATAAGAAATCGCCAGAAGTTTCTGTGATACTTATACCATATTTTGCACCTGATTCAGTTGCCTCCATAGAGAAAGAGTCTGAAATTGATGAGTATGAAAGTTTAACACCAGCATCGCTCTTATTTATAGCGCTAATAACATCTGCTACTGTGTTGTCTGCAGTAAATGAGAATTTTTCACCATTTATCTGGAATGAGAAACTGTCACCTGTAAGGCCTAATGAGCTTAATTTAGAAGAAGTACTAATGCGTGTTGAAGCGCCTGGTTCTAAACCAAATGCACCAGCATTAGAACCAGTAACTTTTAATTCGTGACCTTTTTCGCCATTGAAATCAACTGCCAAACTTATATTTTTAGCACCATCAACTTCTGTCACATTAACTTTAACATAACCACCGAATTTCTGTGAAACCTCTGTTTCTAACGCACTGATAACAGAATCTTCTGTTATATTACCATTAGCATCTGTAATATCTTCTGTTTTAAGTGTTATAGCTTTCTCAGCACCATCTAAAGAAAGAGTAAATGTAAATTCGCCACTTGTATCAATTACTGACTTAATCTGTTCTATGTTTACTTTTCCGCCTTTAAGTACAGACTCACCACTTACATTCACAGAAGATGTGAGTTTCGCTTTTGAAGCAAGTTGTTTTACAATAATGTTCATATCTTCTGTTGAAGCACCCGCTGCAGAAGATATAATTTTAACAGCATTGCCACCAGTAACTTTAGAAGTCATTGCATTAAAGAATGCAGATGATGATAAATTATTTTTTGCACTTGCACCATACGCTGTGTTAAAATATTTGCTCGAAAAACTATTAATTTGTGTTATAACATCACGATAGTTTTCTATTTTCCACTCTGTCTGTGTTTTTAAGCCCTTTTGTTTATCTATTTTGGATTGAGTACCAGATAATAATTTTTCAACTAAAGTATCGGTATCCATACCAGAAATCATACCTGAAAAACCATTGTTTGAACTTACTGAAGATGTTGAATTAACGTTCATAATAGCAACTCCTTTTTGTTAATAATTATCTGATTATATTTTTATATCTCTCGAAACATTTACCGTTGCAAAACTTGTACCGTGAACAGATTTGTAATATCTCTGAGTAGCAGCCTCGCCACCCTGATTAAAAGTCTGTATTTTATTTAAAATCTTTTCTTTTTCGTACTGAATCCTGTTTTTTATAACATCATCATTACTGTTTATTCTGTTTAACACAGCGTTTACTGCAAGAACTTCGATATATATTTTAGAAAGTTCTGGTGTTAAATCGTCTTTTTCACAAGCATTATTGAGAACATTTCTTACATCATTATCCATTCCTGCAAACTCTCTCAATTTATCATCAATTGTTTTGATTTTATCTACCAATTCACCACGTTTTTCAGTACAAGCTAAAAGCTCCTCCTGTGGAACAACTGCCATTGAATCAGTAATTTTTTCTATTTCGCTTAAAAGCACTGTTTTTTCTCGGAGGTAACCGATTACATCTTCATAAATCTGTGACATACCGATAACACCCCTTTCTTATTTTCATTTATTAAGCTTCGCTACCATAGATTTAAGATTTGTTTTTGGTAAAGTAGCCGTTACTGTTGCTGCCTGTTTATTTGCCTGAATTGTCTGGTATAATTCTTCACGCCAGATTTTACATTCCTTCGGAGCAGTAACACCAACTCTCACCTGATTATTTATATCTACTATTTTTAATTCTATTGGTTCTTTAAGGCCTTCAACTTCAATAATTAAAGATTCGCCTTCTTTTCTTGTTAATAATAACATATTATTTTGCCCCCTCCATAATAGGATGTCTTACGGGGTAATCCTGTTCTAATAAAATCTGTGCTGCAACACCAGTTGTGCTGTTTATAATAACAGGACTTTTAAGATTTACAGTTGAAGTTTCAAAATCTTCCTTTAAAGAAAGAATTGTCCAACAAACATAATCACCTGTACCAAGAATTTTTTCGTTTTCTTCTGTTATTTCAGGTTTATAAAAATCTTCATACTGTGAGGGGTTAAATAATAAGAAACAAAGACCTGGTTCTTCAAGAGATTGTAACCACACAATCTGTTCACCAATCTCTTCATCAAAAATTAATGTATATCTTTTGTAATCGTCAAAACCAAAAATTGGTTGCTTGAAAATTATCACCTTTGAATCTGGAATTTCTCTTTCACCAAAGTCTCTTGTTTTATAAATCATATTTAGAACTCCTTATGCTTTATTCAGCATCTGCTTCGTAACTTGGGTCTGAACTTTTCGGAAAATAATTTGGACCGCCGACATATTCAATATCAACACTTGCTCTCTGAACAACGTTGAATTTAACACTACCTGCAATGTAAGTCATAGAACGGTCAAGTTCCTGCCAGTTAATATCAAGTTCTGTTGGTGTGTATTCCATATTAAGGTCATTCGGTTCCCATGAAATATTAGGACCAACACTTGGGAAGAACGCTGTAACAAGGTGTGTTGTACCTTCATTTATTCTCTTCTGAGCAATAATGCTCGGAATGTTTGCACCTTCGTGAATATTTGAAATTTGTTTACCGATATCAACATATTCTCTTGTCTTTTCTGATATATGTTGTTTACCACGATTTGCTTCGTAACTAATTCTGTCACCCATAGTCATTAAACCGATAGATTTACGGCTTTCATAACTATCTATTTTTACAGAAATATTTTTCGCATCAATTTTGAGTGTAGACGGAGTAGTCTGCACGTGCATATCGCGAATAGCATCGTTATCATATTCCAATTTAGCTGGAGTTACTTCTAACTCATACTTACCAGGAGTAGTCTTAATTTCGATAACTTGCATTTAAATCCCTTCTTCTCTAAAATTAAATCCATTTAATTCGTTTGTTTGTAATCTTCCTTTATCTTAAATAATCCCATAATGAAACAGGGAGTATTTGTGAGCCCATCTGAATAACTGCTTTCAAAATGTAGTCATTCATTGACTGATTTGTTGCTTCTTCCGCATCATTGATACCAACAAGTTCATCAATTCTGAATTTGTAATTATCAACCTGATTCTGAAGTCTTGTTTCCATTGTATCAAGGAAACTGGTCTTAGCACCCATATCTGTGATGTTGGTTCTGAAAATATCAACTCGTGCTGTAAGTTGAGCCTGAAGACTGCGGAACTTTTCAGGGTCATAATTTATCAACGCATCTTCTATATCAGTTATAAGATTTATAATGTTGTTTGAATGACCATTTTCCTGATTAACATCAAAACCCAAAATCTGAAGGCCTGAAAAAGATGCTTCAAAACCTGAAACAGCATTGAATTTAGTACCATCTACACGAACACCTAAACCGATATCTATAAACAACGGATTATCTTTCGCGATTTCTTGTTCAGTACCGTTTTCATCTACATAGTATCTTGTGCCATCTTCTCTTTGTTTAACAGAATCCACATCAATACCATTGTAAAGAAGTTTACCATCATCACTTAATGAGAATGGTGCAACTTTTGCAGTAGAACCACCGAAAGGATATTTAGTAGCAAATTTCATATTTGCAAACTGAATAAGCTCTTCTTTCATAGACTTAATTTCAGATGCAATTGTTACTCTACCAGATTCACCAGTAGTTTCTGTAACCGCTTTAACAAGCTTTGTACCAATAATCTCATTAAGAACATCGTTCATCGACATCATTGAGTCTTCAACTGCTTTAAACTCACTATTGATAGCCTGGACGTTAGAAAGTTGTTTTTCAGATTTGAAAAGTTCAACTCTTGAGTTAAGCATTCTTGTACCCGCAGAAACATCATCTGACAACTTGATAAAACGGTTACCTGAAGCAATTTTCATATTAGTTTCAGCGTAGTCGTTTCTTGCTTTGTTGAGATATTTTAAATAATTTCTTTGCGTCGTTTTATCTGCAACTCTCATTGCCTAGTCATCCTTTCTTAAAGTCCTACTCGACCCATTCTATTTATAATTGTATCTAACAAATCATCCATAGCCGTCATTAAACGGGAAGCTGCTTCATAGGCTTTCTGATAAACAATCATATCTGCCGCTTCTTCGTCAGATGAAACTGCTGAGATTGAATCTCTCTGTCCCTGGAAATCATTTGCAACAAGTTCCGTAGCATCATGTCTGCCTTCTTGGAAACTGATTTCTGTACCAAGTTTACCTAAGAAGTCAATTTCGTATTCTGCAAATGTACCAGTAAATGTTTCGCCATAAGCTTCAAATGTAAATTTATCTTCAATAAGTGCAGAAGCTAAATTTGAAGCATAATCTTCAATTGTTTCGGCTCTGTTATAAATGAAGTAACCTGCCGCGTTATTTACCCACTCATCACTGAGAGAAATATTCGCTGCAGTAACAGGTGCTTTTGAATTTGTTTTACCGCTTTCAGTTTTTGCAGCAAGTAAAACTTTATAAACCGTTCTGCCTTCTGCATCAACTTTTGGCTGACCTGTTGCTTCATCGTATTCAGGAACTGAGTTGTTTGCTATTTTTGCAAATGCACTTGCAATTGAATCAATTCTGTCGCGATAGTACATAAGACCATTTGCAGAAGTTTCGTTACCACTTTGCATACAAGGTCCACGACCATTAAGGAATTCAACATAAGCGTGAATTGTACCGCCTGTAAGACCTACATTCTTACCTGTATCACTCCATGTAACAGCAACTGTACCATCCTGATTCTGATAAAGGTTAAGAACATTGTACTTAACACCATCAATTGCATTGTGGTCACCTATATCAACATCTATTGTACCATCAAGATTTTCCGTAACATGAATATCGCAATAACCTGAAAGTTCATCGAGAAGTAAATTTCTCTGGTCTAAAAGTTCATTTGCCTGATAATCATTATCTGTTGCGATATTATCACGAAGTGTTTTATTTATATGTGCAATCTGTTCCAATATGCTGTTTGTTTTATCAATAGTAACAGACATATCTGTATATTGTTGTTTAAGCACATTGTCAAGTCTTGCATTCATCTGTGAAAGAACTTGTGTAAGATTCTTGAATGCAGACATTACAAGGTTTGCTTCTGAGTCAGAAACTGGTGAACTGATAAAGTTCTGAAGATTTGTGTAAATCTGCTCAATAGCACCCATAAGACCTGACTGGTCTGTAATATCAGCACCATCGCCTAAAGCACTCTGAATATCTTTAAGAATTGTTGCTGACTGATCGTGGAAAGTTGCCTGTGCGTTTTCTTCTCTGAATCTTTTATCAAGGAAAGCATCTCTCATCTGACTGATGCTTGTCGCCTTAACACCCTGACCCGCAAGACCAATTCCATCGTACGCAACACGTTGTGTAGATGTATTGACTGCAACAACCGCTCTGTCAACTCTTTGTCTTGTATAACCATCTGTATCAACATTGGCAAGGTTGTTACCAACTATATCCAATGATTTTTGATTTGTAAAAACTGAACTTTTGGCAGTTTCAATGCCCATAAAGGTAGGTCTCAATTATAACACTCCTTATATTTTTTCTTCGAATGATGAACTTGACCAGTTCGCATTCGCACCCGACGCGGTGTAAACTCCAGAATTTTCCGTTTGTTGTTGCTGCAAAATTGTATTTGCAATTTTAAGATTAGATTTTGCAATATCTATCGAAATCTTGTTGAGACTCTGAATTTCTTCAACAATCGTTCTTAATTCATTTACTGTAGAAGTAAAGCTGTTTTTATGCTCTTTATCTTCAATCTTTTCAATAATCTCATCGGCTTTCATTTCACCAAAACCGGCTTTTTCCTGAGCAGCAATTCTTTTCTTTTCAATATTTTCGAGTTTCATCATAGTTGCCTGTTGAGCCTGAAGCACTGCAGTTAAATTATTAACATCGCTATCTAAAAGAGCCTTTCTCTTTTTTGCTTCAAAATCAAGCATTTTTTTACACTCAACAAGACATTCTTCTAAAACAGCTTTATATTCAACGATATTCTGATTCATAATTTCCTCCGAAAAATAGCATCAGCGATTAAAGCCGATAACATTGCTCATAATTGCACCAGCAATTTCTGAAGAAGAAATCGGACAAGCATCCCCTTGATATTTTTCTTTTAATTCTTTAATTTTAGCAGCATCAGTTGGTTTATTATAAGCAACTTTATAATTCATAACTGCTTTATCATAAGTTGATTTTTCAGTTCCTTTTGTACCAAAATCAACAACATCTACATTAGATGATGAGGTTTTGTTTACAGAATCTGCACTTTTAGCATTAACATCCTTTGTGTAAACGCTGTTAACATTGTTTCTTGTGTAATAATTTCTGATTGAATTAATATCCACAATATTTGCCTCCTTATAATAGTTTTATCTGTCAACACGACACAATTCTGGTCATGTTTTTATATCTCACTTATAATTGTTCTACGATTTTTTAAAAACTAAAGTGTTTTTTCAAAATTTTTTTGATTTTTTTCAAAATTTTTAAATTTTCCCAAAACCACCCTAAAATCTATAAAAATCAACATTTTTTCACTATTTTTTTATTCACTCTTTTAATTTAATTTCAGATGTGTTATAATACTTATTCAGGGAGTGGTTTCTTTGGCAAAAATTATTTCTTTAATAAACGAAAAAGGTGGCGTAGGCAAAACATCATCTGCAAATGCGATTGCTGTTTGCTTAAAGCACAAAAACTATAAAGTTCTTGGTGTTGACTTTGACCCACAAGGGTATTTTTCTTTCAGTGTAGGTGCTGATACGCGTGAACACCCTACTATTTATGATGTTATAAAAAAGCGTGTTTCAGCTATTGAGGCAATTCAACACGCACCTGTTTTAGATGTAATTCCAACAGATGGTCTTTTAGGTAATGTTGAAAGAGAATTTTCTGGTGCTGGTACAGAAAGAATGTTAAAAGATGCTCTTAAAACAGTTGAGCATTTATATGACTATATTGTTATAGATTCACCACCGGAATTAGGTCTTCTTTCTGCAAATATAATTACAGCTTCTAACGTTGTTCTTGTTCCTGGTCTTAGTGACGGTTACAGTCTTCGGGGTGTTATTCAGGTTCACGAAACTATTTCAAGAATTAAGCAAGCAATTAACCCTGAGTTAGTTTTAGGCGGTATGTTCCTTTGCAGATATTACCCGAGAGAAGAACTCAGCAGAGTTACAAAAGAAACCGCAGCCGAACTTTGCAAAGCTCTTAATATGACTTTGCTTGATACAAATATCCGCCACAGTACAGTTATAAGTAATGCTATGACTGCTTTACAGGAAGATATTATTGAATACGCTCCGAGAAACGCAGTTGTAAAAGATTATATTGCTTTAGTAGATGAACTTTTTGAAAGGGGGATTCTTTAATGGCAAAAACCAAAAGGGAACTTGATAAAGATTTGATGTTCCAGAAAATTATGCCTGCTATTGCGGACAACCCTTTTTCTACAGTTTATAACGCAAATCACCCTGGTGAATCTGCTACTCCTGAACAAAAAAGCGACCACGATGCTTTTCAGAATTTAAGAAAAAAAGTTTTTTCAAGCACATATATGTGCGACCCCGGAACAGAAATATCTGTTATAAATATAATGGAAAATTTAGTTTTGGGTTATCTTGATTCTGCTATGAAAAAATTCAATGTATGTACTTGTGACAAATGTAAATGTTATGTTGCTGCTTTCGCCCTTAATGTTGCTGAAACCAAATATGTTGCAGGCACACAAGAAGAACTAAGAAAAGCAGAACAGGAAATCCCCCAAAAAGTTATTACGGACGCTTTAATAAAGGCGGTAATAAGTCTTCGTACAAATCCACAACACTAAAAATACGAGTTTGTATCGGTACCGATACAAACTCGTATTTTTTTATTTATTAGTTTTATTAATCTGATAAATTACTTCTGAACCTATCTGG
>CALAEU010000155.1 GCA_937891215.1 uncultured Clostridia bacterium | reverse complement strand
CCACCGCAGAAAACGGAAGATTTATAAAAATAACACAAGTCGGAAACTTACCTGACATAATGGAGTTTTTATAAGCAGTTTCAAGTGCAGTAATACACATAGGACTCTTAACATATCTTCCATTTACAAAGAAATGCTGACCACTTCTGCTACCTCTGCCAGCAGTTGGTTTACCAGCAAACCCTGTAACCTTTATACCGTTACCCTCATATTCTGCATGAAGTAAACCTTCGGTATATTCTTTGCCGAATACTGCATAAACCGCAGATTTCAAATCACCGTCGCCTGGTGTGGAAAAGTTAAGTTTTCCGTCTCTTATAAATTTAAATGATATATTTGGATAAGAAACTGCAATTTTTTCTAAAATTGCCGCAATGTAGTTACCTTCCTGAACATCTTTTTTCAAGAACTTCATTCTTGCAGGAATATTGAAAAACAAATCTCTTACTATAAGAGTTGTTCCAACAGGACAGCCTGCTTCTGTAAGTTCAACTTCTTCACCACCGAAGATTTTAAAAGATGTACCGATTTCTTCATTTTCTGTTCTTGTGAGAAGTTCAACTTTTGCAACTGCAGAAATTGACGGTAATGCTTCACCACGAAAACCTAATGTACTTATACTGTCTAAATCAGCCGCCGAATTTATTTTACTTGTAGCGTGACTTAAAAATGCTTTTCTTACATCATCTTTTTCTATACCGCAACCATTATCGGTCACTCTTATGTAAGTCTTACCACCATTTTTTATTTCAACAGTAATATTTTTAGCACCTGCGTCAATTGAGTTTTCTAAAAACTCTTTTATCACGGAAGACGGGCGTTCTACTACTTCACCTGCCGCAATTAAGTCTGCAATATTTTTAGGTAACACATTTATTCTTGGCACAGTAAACGCCCCCTTTCATAACATTAAAATACAATTTGAAGTTTATATATTTTCTGCTTCTTTCTGAAGTTCAAATAATTTTGTTAATGCTTCAATAGGTGTAAGTGTATTTACATCTATGTTTTTAACTTTTTCAATAAAGTTTTCTTTACCGCTCTGAGAAAAAGAAAGTTGCATTTCTTCTGGTTCTTCTTCTACTACAACTTTTGGTGCAACACCTAAATTAACTCTTTGTTGTTCTTCTAAAGATTTTAAAATAACTTTTGCGTTTTCAACAACAGTTTTAGGAATACCTGCAAGTTTTGCAACTTCTACACCGTAACTTCCGTCTGCAGCACCTTTTACAATTCGTCTTAAAAATGTAATATCGTCACCGCGTTTTTTTACTGATGTATTGTAGTTCTTAACACCATCAACTGAATTTTCAAGTTCGGTCAATTCGTGATAGTGAGTAGCAAAAAGTGTTTTTGCGCCTATTTTCTTTTTGTCTGCGGTGTATTCTAAAACTGCTCTTGCGATACTCATACCATCAAAAGTTGAAGTACCACGACCAATTTCGTCGAACACAATTAAGCTTTTAGCCGTTGCATTCTTTAAAATATCTGCTACCTCGGTCATTTCAAGCATAAATGTTGACTGACCTTGTGACAAGTCATCTGACGCACCTACACGGGTGAAGATTTTATCTACAATACCGATTTTAGCACTGCTTGCAGGAACGAAACTACCAATTTGTGCCATTAACACAATTAAAGCAACCTGTCTCATATATGTAGATTTACCAGCCATATTAGGACCAGTTATAATTGCACTTCTATAATCGCCACAGTCAAGGTGTGTATCATTTGGTACAAACGGAGCACCACCGAGCATAAGCTCAACTACAGGGTGTCTGCCGTCTTTAATAATAACATCATCAGATGTGTCAACAGTTGGTCTTACATAGTTATTTGTAACTGCGGTGTAAGCGAGTGAGCAAAGAACATCAAGTCTTGCAACTGCTTTACCAGTTACACGAACTCTTTCAAGTTCGTTTGCAATCTTTGAACGAATTTCTGAAAATAATTCAAATTCAATTCTTACAATTCTTTCCTGTGCACCTAACACTTTTGACTCAAGTTCTTTTAATTCCTGAGTTATATATCTTTCGCAATTTGCGAGAGTCTGTTTTCTTATATAATGTTCAGGTACCAAGTCTTTGAATGAATTAGTGACCTCTATATAATATCCGAATACTCGGTTATAGCCTATTTTAAGTTTTTTAATACCTGTCTTCTCTTGTTCTGATTGTTCAACTGCGGTTAAATACCCTTTACCATTTTCAACAATATCATGAAGAGAATCAAGTTCTTCGTTATAGCCTTTTCTTATCATTCCACCCTCTCTTACTGTGAGTGGTGGCTCGTCAACTATTGAAGCATTTATGAGTGAATTGATATCTTCTAATAAATCAATTTCATCATAAATTTCATTAAGCATTTTTGATTTAACACCTTTTAAAGATGACTTTATGCCCTGTAATTTATCAATAGTGAGGCTCAAAGTACGAAGTTCTTTTGCA
>CALAEU010000154.1 GCA_937891215.1 uncultured Clostridia bacterium | reverse complement strand
TGTAAACTATGCAAAATTCATTTAAGGGTGAAATGAGTTATCCGAACCTGCCTAACCAAAATCAATCAGGAATAATCATACACTGATACAATGTAGGTTGACCTAAATAATTAAGCAGACATTGAACTGATATAGTGTAATCTTTATATCTTGTAAGATTTTCATCAGAAACGCATTTAACTTTACAGATAACAGGTTTCAAAGTTTCTTTTGCTGATGAAACAGTAACCATAAACTTTTCGAAATCTTCTTTATGAATAAATTTCTCAATAAAATCTATTGAAGAATCACCGAAATTAGATTTAACATCAAATCCGAATACTCTGTCCGCATTTTCAGAAACTTCAATTTTATCAATACTTGCATCGTAGCAAACAAATACAACTGATGAATTAGAGAAATTATGAACAAACATTTCTGGATTTATCTTTGAAATGAATGGTTTAACAGAATCTACGTGATGAATTTCTGGTTTATAATTTTTATAATCTTTGAAAAGTTCATCAAAACCATCAAGTGGTGATAATGTATGGGTAAAATCTGCACTATCAAAACTAAATAAAATATCAGCATCTGAATCCGAAACAGTTACCGGTAAAGATACAATCTCAGAAGTCATCTTAAGATTTTTTAAAGTTAATGCAGCATAATTTGAAGCATTTTTTGATAATAAAGCTATATCAATAAAATTAGGCACAAGAACAATTCTTTTAAAAGTGTTTCGAGAGTAACAATTATTGTGTATGTACCTTTCACCTACTAAATAAACACCTAAAGAGAAACCGACACTCTTGAGGAAATCTGAAAAAGAGTTTACTTGACGCAAATCAAGGGCATCAAGAAAATCCTGTGGTACATTAATAATAAGATTAATTCCACTGCAATCGTTCTGAGCAACAAAATCATTGAGATTCTGAACAAAAGCAGGAATATCACCCGGAACTAAAAGCGTATAAATTGAAATCGGCGGAATTTCTTCACCCAAATCGCGTTTTTCAATTAAAGTAAGTAACAAATTTTTAATTGCTAAAAGACTGAAGTTTTTAACATTTGCATCAGTTTTATTTACAGCATGATATAAATCAGAAGTAAACGCAATTTTATTTAACGAACCCGCAAATGGGTTGAAGTCGTAACAAACCAACTCACCGGTTTTTTTATCAACAACCGGGAAAAAGTTTTCTACTTTGTTTGAATTTGCAAGATTTTCGATATCAGTAATATCTGAGGCAATTTGTGAAAAATCTTTCATTGCAGGATTAAAGAATGCGTAAGTACTTCTTTTATTAAGTTTTGCTGCTTTAGATGCAAATTCAGCATTATTATAAAGTTCTTTAAAACTCTTACCATCTTGTGGGAACTTTGAAACACCCATTGTAACGGTAAAAACACCTATTTCTCTTGTTGTATGGTAAGTTCTTCTTAAATTCTTATGAAGAGTATCAATAAAGACAATTAAATCTCTTAATTTGCTTACATTCTTAGCAAATACAAGAAATTTGTCGGCTGAAGCTTTACCAATGAAAATGTCGTTATCTTCCTGAAAATTACGAAGCTTAGCGGCAATTTCTTTTATAAATGAGTTACCATACTCATAACCAAACATACTATTGATAAGGGTCATGTCATCAATATCAATATATATCAATGCATTTTTAGAGTCTGGATTAAGTGCAAGGAAATTATCAACATCTTTTGCAAATTTTTTCTGAAGTTGGATACCTGTAAGACCATCAGAAATAATAAAACTGCGCTGAATTTCTTTTTCAATTTCGTCTTCAAAGTAAGCGTCAAACGCACCAAAAACTTTGGTAATTTCGTTATTTTCATCAACTTCAAAAGCAATAATACCTAAAATAACATATTCTGTATCTTTTTTTACCGCCCTGAATTCAACACGGGTTTTCATAACACCTGACTTAACAAGTTCTTTAAATGCAGACATTGAAACATTCTGCAAAAATCTTGCTGCATCTGCAGGGTGACAGATTTTATGACATTGAGCAAATGCTTCATGAATATTTTTAGGTAAGAATGGGAAAAGTGGTGACCAGGAACCTCTGATAACCTGGAAATCATTCTGCGAAATATCTGCTTCGAAAATAACATTATATGCAGAAAGCAATTTATCTTCACAAATCGAAATTTTAAGTTCGCGTTCTTCTTCCTCGCTCTTATTGTGTTCTGAATAGAGTTGATATTCTGTCTGGTAAGAATCCAAGGCAGGCATTTCAATCTTTTTAAATGTTTCGGGGGTACCAGTTTCTTTAAATTTACGCTCAATTTTCTGAAATTCTGGTAAAGCAATTCTGAAACACTCCATTAAGTGTTCAGAGAAAGTACCACAAGCGCCACTCATTATAAGTTCAACTGCTTCTTCGTGTGAAAGAGCACTTTTATAAGGTCTGTCACTTGTAAGAGCATCATAACAGTCAGCAACTGAAACAATCTGAGCAGAAATCGGAATATCATCCCCTTTTAAACCTTTAGGGTAACCTCTACCATCCCATCTTTCGTGGTGGTAAAGTGCAATATCGCGACAATATCTTGAATATTGTGAGTCACCAATTTCTTCAAGCATATCTAAAAGCTGAGCACCATGAGTTGTATGAGTTTTCATTATTTCAAACTCTTCTTTAGTTAATCTGCCTGGCTTTAACATAATAGCATCTGGAATTGCTATTTTACCAATATCGTGAACAGAAGATGCTAAAAAGATATACTCCGCCTGAATTGCAGAAATGTTATATTCAGGACATTCCTTAACAACAACATCTGTAAGTGCTTTTGTAAAATACTTAATTCTTTTAATATGCTGACCAGATTCCATATCACGACTCTCAATAGCCGCAACAAGTAACTCAACAAGTTCAAAGTTCATTGTATCCATTTTTGAACTTTGTTCTTTAAGCATATTTGCCTGGTCTAAAATTCTTTTTGTCTGAATTGAAGACATTTTGCTCATGTGTTTTTTGAGATGGAAAATTTGCACAAGATTCTCAAAACGCCTACGGAAAACATCTTCACGGATATTTTCATTTATTAAATCCATAGCACAGGCTCTGTAACCCATATCTTCAAAAGCATACATAGATTCGTCAGAAGTGAAAACAACGGGAACTTCATTAAAAACACCATCTTCAGAAAGTTTGGTAACAATCCAAGGGAATTTTGAATCGTCTTTCAAACCATCAAAAACGAAAGCAACAATGTTTTTAGCATATAAGTCAACATCATCCCATGTTTGCGAGTTATAACTACAGACTGACACTGTAGTTATTCCTTCAAAAAGTTTGATAAGTTTTGAATTAGCTTCTGCATTTTCTGTAAAAAATATAACAGAATTTGATTTCACGCTAATCACCTCAACAGAATTAGTAATAATGAATATAAACTATTTACAATAGCACATACTTTGTACATTTTAACTAATACATAATAACATTTTAAAAGTAAAAAGTCAATTATATAACACTATTGTAACCTTTTCTTAATATGTATGTAATAACAATAATAAAACCGCAGAAATAAACATCTGCGGCTAAATTTTGTTAATTTGTTAATTTAAAATGAATCGGCATACCATTGAGGTAATGAATATCCTGTTCACCCTGAATAAGAGGTAAAATATAGTCAACTGCTTCATCTGTAACATTGTTTCCGCTTGAATTTATCCATCCAAGTGGAAAATATTTAACTTTATTTGCAATTTCGTTAGCGTCTATTGAATCAATAACAACTGTGTATGGAGAATTTGAAACGCGTTTAAAGTACATAACTTTACCAGACTCGTCTTTTAACGCTCTTTCAACCGCCACAACTCCGATTTGCTCTGCTTCTTCAATATCTGTTTTTGAACTTATATGTGAAGAACAGCGTTGCATAACATTGAGTTCAATCGAACGGACTTTGCAACCAATTCCTTTGCGAACAATATTTTCGAGAGTTTTACCTACTCCAGACAAATACCTGTGACCGAATTCGTCACTTGTTTCATTATAAAATTCTGAATTTATATCATTTTCATCAAGAGTAACACCCTCAGAAACTGCAACAACCACTGCCCTACGGCTTTGTTGAACGCGTTTTAAATCTTTGATAAAACTTTGAACAGAAAAATGTGTTTCTGGTAAATAAATAAGATGAGGAGCAATTTCACCATTAGCTCGTAAAACTGCAGAAGCAGCAGTAAGCCAACCCGTATCTCTGCCCATAATTTCAATAATTGTAATAGAGTTTATACTGTAAACAGAACAGTCACGGATAATCTCCTGAACAGTTGTAGCAACATATTTTGCTGCTGAGCCAAAGCCTGGTGTGTGATCTGTAATCATTAAATCGTTATCAATTGTTTTCGGAATACCAATAACTTTGATATCACTACCAATTTCCGTAAGATACTTTGAAAGTTTATTGACGGTATCCATTGAGTCATTACCACCAATATAGAAGAAAGCACCGATTCCATGGGCCTTTAAGTTCTTAACAATTTTTTCGTAAACTGTTACATCTTCACTGAACTCAGGTAATTTGTAACGACAAGAGTTCAAAACTGTTGATGGAGTTTGTCTTAATTTTTCAAAATCAAGATAGGTTTTTATATAGTCATTAAGAATAATCAGATCATCATTTATAATTCCTTCAATACCATTGAGTGAACCAAAAACAATATCTATTTTGTCTGAACGGATTGCACCTTTAAATACACCTAAAAGTGATGCATTTATAGCACAAGTTGGTCCACCAGATTGAGCAACAGCAATATTCATAACAAAACTCCTTAAAATTTTTATGTTACTATCATAACATATTATTCCCAATATAAAAATAGAAAATCTTTGGTAAATGTTTTAAAATTTTCATAAAAATAAAACACTCGCCTTTCGGTAAGTGTTTTTGGCGGAGACGGCGAGATTCGAACTCGCGGGGGATTGCTCCCTAACTGATTTCGAGTCAGCCCCGTTATGACCACTTCGATACGTCTCCGTATATTGCCTAGTAATTTTAACAAATGCAGTTGAGTATGTCAAGAAGATATTTTAGTAATTTAGACTTAGCCTAAATCTCAGATTTGACTTTCATCAATATTTGTGATATATATTTGACGAGTTCAGGAGGGGTATTATATGAAAAAATTTGCGTTTACTAAAAAAAGACTACTTGCATACATATGTTGCTTTATTTTACCACTTTTTACTCTTGTTTTAGGAATCATACTTTTGTGTGCAGGTTCTTTGCTTAATAATTCTTTCATTTTTACATATATGTTTATTCCAATTTTGAGTGTTGTGGGACTTGGTTTTACAGTTTTTTATAACACAAAAATACTTCGCAAAGTAACTGTATCTGCTATAATTTTAATTATATTCACTTTGTTGTTTTCTATTTGTTATATTTGTGGTGAATATGTAATGGTATGGCACTTTAAAGGGGAAGAACTCGAAACACATTATTCTGAGATAACAGAAACAAAAAATCTTATGCCGACTTTAGGGTGAAAGGAATTATCCGAACCATGTTTTTTATAGACGGATTTCCGTTCAC
>CALAEU010000153.1 GCA_937891215.1 uncultured Clostridia bacterium | reverse complement strand
TTCAGGAAAAAACAGGCACAATGCCTCTCGTTCTTCACGGCGGTACAGGTATTCCTGCTGAAATGATTCAGAAAGCAATTTCTCTCGGTGTTTCAAAAATCAATGTTAACACAGAATGTCAGCTTGCTTTCCAGGAAGCTACAAGAAAATATATTGAAGAAGGTAAAGACCTTCAGGGTAAAGGCTTCGACCCAAGAAAGCTCCTTGCTCCTGGCGCAGAAGCAATCAAAGCAACAGTTCGTGAAAAAATCGAACTCTTTGGTTCAAAGGATAAAGCATAATTCAGAAATCAGGAATCAGAAAACAGGAAACAGAGTGAGTCAGCTCCGTTTCCTGTTTTCATTTTTCTTTATAATTTATTCTTTAAGAAAAAGTTCTATGATTTAAGTTATCTTAAACTAAAATGATAGAACTTATTTTATTTATACTTTATTCTTTTTCGGCGATATATTTGCCTTTGCAAATGCGATATAAACTTCACTTCGCTCGTTTACGATATATACTCGCTTCACTCGTATGCGATATGATATAAATCCTACAAAACACGCCGAAGGCATATCGCATTACGAAGTAATATATCGTATTTTATATATCGCAAATCCGTAAGGATTTATATCGCAATTCATAATGTCTAAGACATTATGAATTATACTCAAACTCCGTAGTATAAGTACCACTCACAAACTCATACTCTTCATCATCAAGGTAGAGTGTTGCGTGGCTACCGTCAGGAATTGTGAAAGAGAATTCGCAGAGATTACCTTCACCTTTATATTCCCATGAAGAAATTATTTCGCCATTCTTAGTTAAAATTCTTGCTTTTGCGTAACCTAATTCTTTATTTGGTCTTGGCTCGAATATAATGTGCTTGTAACCTGGTTCATTTTCATCAGGTCGGATACCTGCAACAGTACTGAACATCCAGTCACCAACTGCACCGTAAGCGTAGTGGTTAAATGAATTCATTTCAGGAGTTGCAAAACTTCTATCAGGTTTCATACCATCCCAACGCTCCCACATTGTAGTAGCACCCATTTTAACTGAATAGAGCCATGATGGGAAAGTATCTTTAAGCAAAAGTTTATATGCTAAATCAGTTCTGCCAATATCAGTTAAAACATGAAGAAGGTAAGGTGTACCAACAAAGCCAGTCTTTAAGTGACCACAATCTTCAATGTCTTTAACTAATTTTTTTGCTTCTCTTTCTCTATCGTCTGTAAGATTAAAGTAGAGTGCCAAAACATTTGAAGTCTGGGTTTCGTGTTCTACTTTACCTGTATTAAGATAATTCTTTCTGTATTGTTCTACAATTACAGGGTACATTTCTTCATAATAAGAAACATCCTTACCTATAACCTTACCCATTTTAATTAAAAGACTTGTTGAGTAAGCATACATTGCAGTTGCAATCAAATTCTTATCTGTGAAACCGCCTGTTGCTTCATCACCCGCATCAAGTGAAAGCCAGTCGCCAAAGTGACCGCCTTTATCCCAACGACCTTTTTCTGAGCATTCTGTTTCAATAAATTTAAGCCAATTAGTCATTGAGTCCCATTGTTCTTCAATAATTTTTGTATCGTTATAAGCTAAATACATCTGGTAAGGAACAATAATTGCGGCATCGCCCCAGGCAGCAGAACCGCCACCGTCCCAGCCTGCAGGAACAACATTACCGACTGCACCATTTTCTTCCTGGTCAGCAGCAAGGTCGTGAAGCCATTTTCTGAAGAATTTTTGTGTATTATAATTAATTGAAGCTGTTCTTGCGAAAACCTGTGCGTCACCAGTCCAGCCCATTCTTTCATCTCGCTGTGGGCAGTCTGTAGGAATATCGAGGAAGTTACCTCTTTGTCCCCAGACGATATTTTCATATAATTGCTGAACATCTTCGTGACCACAAGCAAAGAAGCCTGTACGCTTCATATCTGAAAATACAACAACTGCAGTAAAGTTTTCTAATTTAATTTCATCATCATTAAAACCAATAAGTTTAATGTATCTGAAGCCCTGGAAAGAGAAATGTGGTTTATAAACTTGCTCAACACCATTTGATGTTACTTCTATTTCACATTTTGCGCTTCTTAAATTCTCGGTATAGAAGTTACCGTCCTTATCTAAAAATTCAGCGTGTTGTAACATAAATGTATTGCCTTTTCTTGCAGGAACTACCCACTCTACATAACCTGTGATTTCCTGCTTGAAGTCAATTACCTTTTCACCCTTTGGTGTGGTAATGAGTTCTACCGCATCAAGACGCGCCATTTCGCGAGTCTCTTCACCCTCAGTTTCAATAAGAATATTTTTATCAACAGGCACTTCTTTTACAGCAAATTTATCTTCACAGTCTACTGTGAAATCAACTTTTTCACCGTTATAAATATCTGAATATAGAATGTTACTCTTCATACATTCCCAGGTTTTATCTGTTGTGATTACTTCTACTGTATCGTCTTCATATTCAACAGCCAAAGCCGCAATAACTGCAATTTCGTCTGCCTTTAAGAATGGTAATTCTTCGTCTTTTCGGTTGTGACGGCGTCTGCCTGTACCCACAGCAATATCAATAGTGTTACATTCTTCAAGATATTTTGTAACATTGTAATTCTGATATTGCAGACGAGTTCTGTAACTTGTCCAGCCTGGTGCAAAAATGAATTTGCCTATTCTCTGATTATTTATATGTACTTCATAAAAACCCAGAGCACTGACTGAAAGTGTAGCCTTTCTTACCTTTTTATCTGCCCAGAAAATCTTTCTGAACACAGGGCAAACTGTACCTATATCTTCATTTTGTCTTATAAATTGAGCATTAAAAATATTATCCATAATTTTTCTCCTTTATTGACATTATACACTCTAAAATATATAATTATCAAAGATGTATTTATCTTATTATATTTTAAGAAAAAACACAATAGTTATTGAGGTAATTTATGAAAAATCTTTCAGACATAAATGTTATTCGTTCTGTAATGGCAAAACACGGCGTAACCTTTAATAAAGGATTAGGGCAGAACTTCCTTGTTGACCCCGAAGTTTGTCCTTCAATGGCAGTATATGCAGGACTTGACGAAAACACCTGTGTAATTGAGGTTGGTCCCGGTGTTGGTGTTCTCACCGCAGAACTTGCAAAAGTAGCAGGTAAAGTTTTAAGTTTTGAACTTGACGAAAGGCTTTTGCCAGTTTTAGACGAAACTTTAGCAGAATTCAGCAATATCGAGATTATCAATCAGGATATTATGAAAGCCGATTTAAAAAACATCATAGAAGAAAGATGCAAAGGTATGAAAATTGCAGTTTGTGCAAATCTCCCCTATTACATTACTTCACCTATTATTATGATGTTTTTAGAAAGCAAATTGCCGATTGACTCAATTACTGTTATGGTACAAAAAGAAGCGGCAGACCGTCTTTGTGCAGAGGTTGGCTCCCGTGACGGTGGTGCAGTTACTGTTACGGTAAATTATTATGCAGAAAGCGAAATCCTATTTTTTGTTCCAAAGGATTCATTTTTACCCCCACCAAAAGTTGACAGTAGTGTAATTAAATTAAGTTTAAGAGATAAACCACCGGTTAAAGTAAAAAACGAAGAATTTTTCTTTAAAGTAGTAAAATCTGCATTCGGGCAAAGAAGAAAAACTTTGGTTAATGCACTTTCCAACAGTCCGTATCTTACAGCAGATAAAAATAAGGTGACAGAAGTTCTTTTGAAAATGGGACTTGATGAGAGAATACGGGGAGAAAAACTCTCGATTGAGCAGTTTGCGGAGCTTTCTGATAAGCTCAGAGGATAATATATAATAAAAAATGTGGCTGTAAATTTTTACAACCACATTTTTTATTATAGGCAATATTTTATCATAATCCTTTTTAACTAAAACTTCGCTCAAAACTTCGCTCAAACTTCGCTCATTATTTTGAGCGAAGTAATCCGTTTCTTCTACAACAGCTTCTTTTTTCATCTGCAATACAAGCGTCACCTGATTTAGCGTAGTATTCTCTACAAGCTCTGGCTCAATCCATCCCTCTTTTTTCCAAGTAGCAAGAATCGTAGGAAATCCTGAACCCGCATTATCTCCAAAACCTACCATTCTGAGCATTGTCTGCATATGAGGATTTCGTGGCTTTGAATTACCTCCACGAAAAATATCCTCTATTGGTAATTTCAATATACCCGGATTAGTAAATTCAAAGCTTTTATTTTTCTTTATAATCTTCAATGTTCCAGCATCCATCAAGTAATCCGCATGGATAATAAGATTAACAAATGCTTCACGCACTGCCTTGTGAACCGACGTTTCATCAATACGTTGAATTCCCTCTAACTTAAATGGCTTTGGTAAATCTTCCGTTAATTTTGATGTGACCTTTGTAAAAAAATTAAACAGATTATTTTCCCATGTTCCATCATAAGTAATTCTGTCATTCCAACGAATATCCACAGTCACTTCTGTTTCATTACGATAATCCATAAATACATTGGAAAATTCTTCACGAATTGCCTGACCAGTTCCAAACATCATAAGCCCTGCAAGGGTAAGACCTTCCACACCAGTTCTACGATCTTTTCTATATCCACCAAGTTTTTCTAAAAATGTCTTATCATCAAGAGGATTCCATACATGTCCCTCATTTCTGATTTCAAATATCTGACGATACTTTCTGAGTGTTTCCTTATCAATATCATCCATAGTGTAATATTCAAGAATCAGACTATCATTACCATCGGGATTCTGGTCACGAATCATTCCTTTAACCTCATGCTCTGTGGCATGATAATCACCTTCATGATTTCTCTTATAAGTTCCTTTGTATGGATTATCGTTCACGTACACCGGACGCATATTAAACTCAGCTCTTGGTACCTCAATTATAATAAGACTAATTCCA
>CALAEU010000152.1 GCA_937891215.1 uncultured Clostridia bacterium | reverse complement strand
TACTTTGCTTTGAACAGCTGTGCTATTTATAGCATCACCCATTTTCTTCATAAGAATATTGTGATCTTCTTGTTCCATTGGTGGAAGATGTTTACCTAGATTATCAGACGGATTTTCTACATAAGCACCAATAGGATTTTCTACAACTGTGCCTTTAACATTTGCCAAGTAATCACCTGCAGGATCTACAACACGAGAACCTGTAGGATTTTCTACAACTGGGCCTACTGGATTTTTAATTTCTGTATCTTTTGTTTGTTTTTCTAATTCTGCTTGTCTTCTTCTAGCAGCAGCTCTTTTTCTTGCTTTATAATATTGATTAGGAGGAATTGGCATAATATCACCTCAAAATTTTATTTTTTTTATTAGTTTTCCAACTACACTATTATTATACACTATTTTGACATAAAAATCAATATATATTTTTCTAATTATCGCCCTTAAATAGGTTGATTTTCTTTTCTATTAACTCATCAATTCTAGTAATATAATCGTTGATATTTTTAACACAAGCAAACCTATCTATTCTATTGTTTTCAATAGTGTATTTTTTGCTAATAGCATTTGCACCACAAGCAACCACACTAGCTAATTCTTCCATGCTGATAATATTGAATACACATGACATATCCCTAGTATAACCAATATTTTCATGATTGCCTACCATGTTCTTTTGTCTATACAAATAGTACGGATTATAGCCATAATTTGCAAGTGTATTACTAGCATAACTTACCATTTTTGATACGGTTTTTGCGTTGCTCATACGACCACCGTTTAGTTTTAAATTACTAGTGTTTTTTACACTCAAAGTATGTACTGTAATATCAGTAGGATTAAGAAGTAGACAAGTATTTAGTGACTTTTTGAAATCTTTGAATTTTTCACCATCTAGTCCTGCTATTAAATCCATATTTATAGAATCAAAACCTGTTTCTCTTGCCATATTGTATTTTTCAATAGCATCTTCCGCCGAATGTCTTCTACCTATTTCATTTAAAACAGAATTATTGAAAGTCTGTGGGTTTATACTTATTCTGTTTACATTATGTTTCTTTAAAACTTCAAGTTTTTCTTTTGTAATTGTATCAGGACGACCTGCTTCAACCGTATATTCTATACACTCTGTCAAATCAAAATCTTTTTCAATTTCTGTGAGAATGGTGTCTAACTGCTCGTGAGTTAAAGTAGTAGGTGTTCCACCACCCCAATACACACTTTTTAAATAAAGCTCGTTATTTTTTGCTATTTCTGCAATTACTTTTAATTCCTCACAAAGTTTTTCAACATATTGTGGAATTAAATCTCTTGCTTTTTCATTTGAAATAGAATGAGATACAAATGAACAGTAACTGCACCTTGTAGGGCAATAAGGAATAGAAATATAAAGGCTGAAAGAGTCTCCGTCAGCAGATTTTATAATTTTCTCTTCCATTTTAGCAACATTAAAAGCCATTTCTGCTTTATTAGGTTTAACAAGGAATTTTTTTATAAAATGCTCTTTTGCATTTTCTTCACCGACTTCATCTATAACAGATGCCATAAGTTTTGACGGCCGTACACCTGTTACAATACCCCAGTTTGGTTTGAAATTGAACTCGTTTATAAATTGCTCAAGCACCATTCCAGCTAAATACAATTCTGTATCATTATCATTTATATTAAAATATTCTGTTTTGCTTTTCTGTTCTTTACCGCCGAAGGAAAATTCTGAAATAAGAGTAATTTTTCCATTTTCTTCTTGTTTTTCTGTGTAAAGATAATCCCCTGAAAGTTCTTCTCTTTCTTTTAAAACAAGAATTTTCTGAAAAGGTAAAAACAATCTTATAACATTTTCTATTTCGTAATGGTAACTGTGTGATATACAAAATAATTTCATATTCTCTTTTTTCTTAAATACCTGTTTCTTACTCGTTCACTACCAATAGTGGCAGAAATATTATGACCGGTAAAAACTTCGTAATCGTCAGTGAGCAACATAAGTTTTTCTACAGAACTTAAAAGTTCATTTAAATTACCGCCCCACAAATCAGTTCTACCGACTGTGAGTTTAAAGAGTGTGTCACCTGAAAAAAGAAATTTATCTTCATCACAAATATAACACACTCCGCCAAGACTGTGCCCGGGTGTTTCAAGAACTCTTAGTTTTTTACTACCGATTTCTAAAACATCGTTTTCTTTTACAAGAATATCGGGTTTAAAACACTCAAAAGATGCGCCGAAATAATCAGCAACATTTTTTTCAGTATCTTCTGTTAAAACTGCTTCTTTTTCGCCAATAACGATTTTTGCACCTTTATATATTTCTTTTAATCTTTTTACTCCTGCGATGTGGTCAAAGTGGCCGTGAGTACAAAGAATGTATTTTAATTCTTCCATACCCGACTGTTTTATTTCGTTTAATAACTCGTCTGAAAATCCGCCGACATCCAAAACTGCTCCGACTTTTGTTTCTTCATCGCAAATTATATAACAATTCGCCCCAATATCGCCTAATGGTAATCTTTTAATATACATAATTAAACTTTATCCTAACCATAAATCAGTATCATAAGTAATAGTAACCGGTCCGTCATTTATTAAACTGACTTTCATATCTGCACCGAAAACACCTTTTTTTACTGCTTTTACTCCATTTTTTAAAAGTTCGTTACAGAAATATTCATAAAGAGCATTTGCTTTTTCAGGCTCTTCGCTGTTTATAAATGATGGTCTGTTACCTTTTTTGCAATCAGCACAAAGAGTAAACTGTGAAACAGAAAGAATTTCTCCACCAATATCATTTACGGATAAATTCATCTTTCCGTTTTCATCTTCAAATACTCTTAAAGATGCGGTTTTTCTTGCAAGTAACTCCGCTTCTTTTTCAGTGTCACCTTTCATAACACCTAAAAGTAACATATAGCCTTTGCCTATAGATGAAACCAGTTCACCATCTACTTTTACACTTGCTTCCTGTACACGCTGAATTACTGCCTTCATCAGTTAGTTCTCCTTGTAATATCTATAACACCCTGAACATTTTTAAGTCTTGAAATAAGCACATTAAGAGAATCTGTACTTTTTACCGTTACAGTAATAAATACAGTACCTCTGCCACCTTTTTCACCGCGGGTATTTACAGCATTTATCATAATACGCATTTCTGCTAATACATTTGCTATATCTGCCATAATAAATGCAGATGGTTCACACAGAACTGCAATAGTTGCGTTGAATTCTTTTGTTTCTGTACCCGCACTCCATGATGCCTCAACCCATCTGTATGGTTCAGGTGATTTTTCAATATCCTGCGGTACATTAGGACAGTCGCGTTTATGGATAGAAACACCGTGACCTCTAGTTATAAAACCTATAATCTCGTCACCTGGAATAGGCGCACAGCAACGTGAAAGTTTAATAAGGCAATTGTCAATTCCCTCAACAATAACCCCCTCACCTTTTGCACGTTTTACAGGTTTAGGCTCTTCTACAACCTTAATCTGATCAGGTTGTTTTTGGGAAGCTAATCTGTGATACTCTTCCCTTATATATGGCAAAAGTCTTGTAATAGGAATACCGCCATAACCAATTGCTGCAAAAAAATCTTCTTCACTGTTACAATGTTGTCTTTCTTTGAGTTTTGTGACAATTGTAGCAATTTCTTCATCAGTAAAGTGCAACTTATTTCTTCTGATTTCTCTTTCAAGTTGCAATTTACCTTCTGCAATATTTTCTTCTCTGCGTTCTTTTTTGAACCATGAACGGATTTTTGTTTTTGCTCCACTTGTTTTAACAATAGTGAGCCAGTCCCTGCTAGGACCTTTGCCTGGTTGGGAAGAAGTGAGAACCTCAACAATTTCACCAGTTTTAACTTTATAATCAATAGGCACTATTTTACCATTAACTTTAGCACCGATCATTTTAGCACCGATAGCCGAGTGAATAGCATAAGCAAAGTCAATAACAGTCGCACCTAAAGGAAGATTTATAACATCACCTTTTGGAGTAAATACAAACACTTCTTCAGGGACTAAATCACTTTTGATTGTTCTTACAATATCTTTAACATCGTCTGCTTCTTTCTGTGCTTCAAGAAGTTGACGAATCCATGAAAGTCTTTCTTCAAATTTTGCAGTTCCGTTGAGCCCCAATTTATATTTCCAGTGTGCAGCAATACCATACTCTGCGGTTTTGTGCATATCCCACGTTCTTATTTGAACCTCAAAAGGTATTGCAGCTTTACCGATAACTGTTGTATGAAGTGACTGATACATATTCGGTTTCGGAGTAGAAATATAATCTTTGAATCTGCCAGGAATAGGCGTGAACATATCGTGTATAATGCCAAGGCAGTCATAACACTGAATAGTATTATCAACAATAATTCTTACTGCATAAACATCATATATTTCGTTGAATTCCTTGTTTTGCATATACATTTTTCTGTATATACCATGGACACTTTTAATTCTGCCTTCAATTGTAACATCAGGCACAACTTCCATAATTCTGTCGTGAATCTGTTTTTTAATTGTTTCAAGGAATTCTTTATATGATCTGCCCTGACTTGAAAGGTTATCTTCAATTTCTTTATAGCCAATCGGGTCAAGGTAACTTATTGCTCTGTCTTCAAGTTCTTCTTTCATCGCCCTGATACCTAATCTATGAGCAATAGGTGCGTAAATTTCAAGTGTTTCCAACGCTTTATCTCTACGCTTTTGTGGTGCGACAAAATTGAGAGTTCTTATATTATGAAGTCTGTCTGCAAGTTTTACAATTATTATTCTTATATCCTGCGACATTGCAAGAAGCATTTTTCTTACATTCTCTGCTTGTTGTTCTTCCTTATCTTTAATATCAAGTGGTACTTTACCGAGTTTTGTAAGACCATCTACAAGATGAGTAATTTCCTCACCGAAAATCTCATCTACTTCTTCTAAAGTAAGGTCAGTATCTTCAACTGTATCGTGTAATAACGCCGCAACTACGGATGCACAATCCATACCGTAATCAAGAACAATTTTTGCAACGGATACAGGGTGGATTATATAAGGTTCGCCAGATGAACGTTTTTGCTCTTTATGTTTTTCATTTGCAACAGAGAATGCTTTATCAAGCATTTTCAGTTCATCTTCATTAAATTGTGTACTAGCCTGTTCTCTTAAATCTTCATACATGATTTTTACTGATGTATTATCATCCACACCTGTTTCCTCCTTTCGTAAATCAGTTTTAATTTAAATTAAATTAATTCAATAAGCTTTGATATAAAACAGAATTTTCTAAAACTACCTTTTTTTGTTCTGCAGGTAAAAAATATTTATCATTTTCTAAATTTATTACCTGTAATTCAATGAACATATCTAGTGCTACTTTTAAAACTGCAAGTTTTTCTTCTTTTAACCCTAATCTGTAACACAATATTTCTTCATTGGCACAAAAGCCATTATTTGCCCTTAAAAATCTGTAAACATTACCACAGAATTCTCGGTCTGGTAAAAGAATTTTCTTTTGTTCTTCTGTTAAGACATCGCCACGCCTGAAACTCTCATAAAGCATAAGGCTCTTCTGAACTTTATCGTCATCCATAACACTTAATTTAATATCTTTTATCTGTATACTTACCTTTGTTTCGCCCATATATTCATTTTGTGAAAGTCTTATTGCCAAATCGACAACATCCGAAACACAGTAAGGGAAATCTTCAGGTGTAACAGAAAAGAGCATAACAGGTAAATTTACACCATTTTTATTTACGGTAAGTCTTATATGTTTATTACTACCAACAGGTTGAATACCTGTAATCTTCATACCCAAAAGTCCAAAAAGCGGTTGAGGATTTTCTGCACCGAAAGGCTCTAAAATACTTATTGATGAAAGCAATTCAAGAGAAACTGATGCAGGATTCAATTTACAATCCAGTTTAAGTACAGGTAATGCCGAATCATTTTTTTTCGCATATTCGTTCACGAGTGCTCTGAACACATCAATATTTTTTGTTTCCACTGTAAGTCCTGCCGCCAGTTTATGACCACCGTATTGCACTAAAATATCTTTACAATACAAAAGTGCATCATAAAGCGAAAAACCTTCAACACTTCTGCCACTGCCTTTTGCAATATCTCCCGATTTTGAAATAACAATACACGGTTTTCCATATTTTTCGCAAAGGCGTGACGCAACTATACCAATTACGCCCTGATGCCAATCTTCACCATCCACAACAATAACTCTTGCAAATTTGATTTCAGGATGTTCTTCAATAAATTTTTCAGCAGACTCTGTAATTCCACTTTCTGTCGATTGTCTTTCGGAATTGGCTGAACCTATTTCACTAGCTAAAAGAGCCGCTTCTTCCGTATCATCTGTAAGTAAAAGTTTTATTGCTCTGCTTGCAGAACCCATTCGCCCTGCAGCATTTATTCTTGGTGCAATTCTGAATGCCGCACTCATTGAAGTCATATTTTTATTTGTACCTGACTCATCTATAAGTGCTTTAAGCCCTTTTCTTAATGTTCCACTTTGATAAGCATCATTAAGAACAGAAAGTCCACTTCTCACTAATATTCTGTTTTCACCTTTTAACGATACAATATCGGCAATTGTTCCTATTGCTAAAATATCGCCATATTCGTCCAACAAATCGTAAGCGTCGCAATCAGCTAAAGCAGAAACGAGTTTAAACGCAACACCAACACCTGCCCATTCACGAAACTCAATATCACAGTCTTTTCTGTGCGGGTCAACTACTGCTACTGCATCTGGCAAAATTTCTCCACACTGGTGGTGGTCGGTTACAACAACATCTATTGATAATTTCTTAGCTTTTTCAATTTCTTCAATAGCAGAAATACCATTATCGACAGTTATAATAAGCGATGTTCCTCGTTCTTTAAGACTTCCAATAGCATCAATATTCATACCATACCCCTCACCTGCACGGTCAGGAATATAGTAATCTACATTAGCTCCATTTTTAGAAAGATATGAGTAAAGCAACGCCGTTGATGTAACACCGTCAGCATCATAATCACCGAAAACCGTAATCTTTTCACCATTTTCCATAGCAGACTTTATTCTTTCACAAGCCTTTTCCATATCGGGAAGTAAAAACGGGTCTATAATATCGGTATCGTATAAAAAACTTTCAACTAAAAATTCATCTGTCATACCACGCGCAACCAGTAAATATGCGGCAAAAGGGTCAACGCCACAATTCTCTGCAATCTCTGCGGCAATATCTCTGTTGCTCTCGCTGACAATCCATTTTTTTCGATTCAAAGTATCACCTATCTAATATAACATCAGGATATAAAATTACATTTTATTATAACATAAAACTAAATAAATTGTAAAGAGTTTAAAGCAATAAAACCGGTAGCAGTTCATCTAACTACTACCGGTTACTTTTATTTACTTTGCACTATAATATGCACTTCCGTTTTGCATTGAAATTCCTTTTGCATCCATCAATTCTGTAACAGTCACTATCTGGTAACCATTTTTAATAAGCCACGGCACTATTGTTTCAGTTGCACTTGCAGTTGAATCATACAAATCGTGCATTAAAACTATTGAGCCATCACGGACATTGTTTTTAATGTTAGAAACAATTTTAGAAGAGTTTCTGCTTTCCCAGTCGCGAGTATCCACAGACCACATAATAATAGGCACACCAACATTATTTTTTACAGTACTATTATTAAATGAACCTCCTGGAGGACGCATTATAACAGGTTTTTCACCCGTAACACCTTCGATTTTTGAAGATGTCTGACTGAGTTCACTTAAAACACCACTTGCTGAAAGTGAAGTCAATGTTTTGTGATTATAAGTATGATTACCTATTTCACAATTAAGATTATATGCTCTCTTTAATTGGGATTTATAACTATTCACCCTTGAACCTACAACAAAAAATGTTGCTCGTGAGTTATATTTTTCAAGTGTATCTAAAATTCTTGTTGTCGGACCATTTGATGGACCATCATCAAAGGTGAGTGCCACCATAGGTTTCTTTAAATCTAAAACTCTTGCACTTTTCACGTTTGAATTACCACTAACAATCCCGTAGTAAGATGTCGCTCTTATGATATATGAATACTGATTTCCTACTTTTATATCTGTATCCGTATACGAAAGTGTATTTGCATCTACTGTTTTTACGACCTTATAATTTGAACTATTTTCTTTTTTGTAAATTGTGTAGGTTTGTGCACCACCTACACTGTTCCACTCTACAACAATATTTTCACTTTTAAAACATCTTGCAGAAGTTATTTTTGGTGAAGAAAAGTACATTCCATTAATGCCTTTTGAATCGTAAGTACTTTTTGATTTTTTGTACCACGCAATTACTGTATAGTTATAATTAACACCTGATACAACATTTTTATCTGTAAACGAAAGAGTTGTCGCATTTTTTGTGGTGCCAATTTTTTTCCAATCGCCATTATCTATTCTTCGGTAAATTGTGTAATATTCTGCTATAGACACCTTATTCCATGAAACTTTTAAACCACCTGTAGTTGCAGAAACTTTTTTAAGTCTTGGATAATCTACTCTGTAAGTTGCCGCAACTTTAGTATAAGTACTTATACTTTGACCAGAAAGAGCTCTTACCGTATATTCATATTTTGAACCAAATTTAACATTCTTGTCGATATATGTAATATTATCACTAGAAACATCACCTAATCTTACCCATGCACTACCATTTTCTTTGCGATAAACTCTGTATTTTTTTGCACCATTAACTTTTTGCCAATAGACTTTAATACCTTTTTGAAGATTACCTGCACCAGTTACATTAGGGGATTGTAAAAATATATTACTCTTATTTGTTTCGAATCCACTTCTGATATCACCTTCAATTGCTACAACACAATAATAAGCATTCTGGTTGTTTTTCACTGCAGTATCTGTGTACGATAACACATTTGATTGCACTGCTTTGATTCTTGTAAAACTCTTTTCTGTTGATAATTTTTTATAAACCATGTAACGAGTTGCTTTCGGATTTTTTGTCCAGGAAATTTTAACACCATTTCTCACATTTGAAAGTGTTACAACAGGTGCAGATACATAATGGACACTCACACCTTTTTTATCGTAGCCACCCGCCTCGTTACCAAAAACAGATTTAACTGTGTATATGTAATCCGTTCCGTTTTTTGCAGTCTTATCAAGGTAACTGTTTGCTTTTTCGCCCTTAACAATCGCTATTCTTTCCCATTTACTATTCTTTGTCTTTCTATAAACATAATAGCACCCAGAGTTTTCTGCCGGATTCCATTTTATTGTTACACCATAAGCAGAATTCTTTGCAGAAATAAGTTCGGGTGTTGTTAAATTAACTTTAAAAGTAAGACCATTTTCTTTTGCATATTTATGTGCTTCAGAGTTACCTCTACCCCATATAACAAAGTTTTCTTTTTTTACTTTTTCGCCGTTTTCATCCAATATGTAACCAAGTGAAAACTCACCGATATTCACAACAGTTTTAGGCACAACCACTTCTGTTACTTCACTACATTTTAAAAAAGCATTTTCCCCAATGCCTGTTACCATAACGCCTTCATATTTCTCGGGAATTATTACCTTCCCTGTTGCAGTTTCATCATAGGTTTTAAGTGAACATATTACTTTATTTTCATGGATTTCAAACACTGTTTTCTGTGTGGAGTTTGCAAATGCAAAAACACTTGTACCCACAAGAACGGCACACAAAAACACAACACTAAGTATTAAAGTTATTTTCTTTTTCATTTTACATCTTCTCTTTTCTTAAACCATATCACGAATAACTCGTCCCGACTTTTTTCGACACCATATATTATATACTACTTTTTTTCGAACTTCAATGAAAATAACAATATTGTAAAAAATTAATATTATTTTCATATCTAATTGTAAAAAGAGAATATTTGTGATAAAATAATATAAATATATCAATTTATTATGGTGAGCTTTATGACAAAAACAATTATGAAGAAATATGCACATCTTATAGCAAGAGTCGGTGCAAATATAAAAAAGGGGCAACCCGTAAGAATTATTGCAGAGGCAGACCAGTTCGAATTTATTAATTTACTCGTTACAGAGTGTTACAAATTAGGTGCTTCAAGAGTTGACATTGACTGGACCTATCAGCCAATAACAAAAACAGATTACAAATACAGAAGTTTAAAATCTCTTTCTGAGGTTCCTTTGTGGAAAGAAGAAAAATTAAAACTTATGGTAGAAGAAATTCCTTGCAGAATTTACATTGAAAGCGAAGACCCTGACGGACTTAAAGGTGTTAACCGCGAAAAGATGCAAAAATCACAAATGGCAAGGTATAAAGTTACAAAAAAATACAGTGACGCACTTGAAAACAAAGACCAATGGACTATTGCGGCAGTTCCGTCTTACGCGTGGGCGAAAAAAGTGTTCCCTAATGAAACTAAAAGAAACGCTTACAACAAACTCTGGGATGCTATTTTAGAAACTGTTTATGTTACAAAAGATAATGACCCTGTTAAAGAATGGGACAACCACAACAAGAATTTAAAAACACGCACAAAATGGCTTAACGAGAAAAAATTTGATTATTTAGAATACAAAAGTTCAAATGGTACCAATTTCAGAGCAGATTTAATTCCCGAAGCACACTGGTGCGGCGGTGGTGAAGAAACTCTTTCAGGTAATTTCTTCAATCCTAATTTACCGACACAGGAAGTTTTCACTTCCCCTAAAAAAGGTTTTGCAGAGGGTACTCTTGTATCTACAAAACCACTTTCTTACCAAGGGCAGTTAATTGAAGATTTCAAAATCACTTTTAAAGATGGTAAAGCAGTTTCGTGGGACGCAAAAGAAAATAAAGATTTGCTTGATAAAATGCTTTCTATGGACGAAGGTGCTCCGTACCTTGGCGAATTAGCACTTATTCCACAGGATAGCCCTATAGCAAATACAGGCATTCTTTTCTACAACACTCTTTTTGATGAAAATGCAAGTTGTCACGTTGCATTAGGCCGTGGTTTCTGTGACACTATTGACGATTTTCAGAATAAGACTCTCGAAGAGTGTCAGGCTCTCGGCGTTAATGACAGTATGATTCACGTTGACTTTATGATTGGGGCAGATGACCTTACCATTACTGGTTACAAAGATGGTAATGCATACCCGATATTCATAAACGGCAACTGGGCATTTTAATTTAAAATATATTTTTGTAGGTGAAACACTATGGCAATGGGTAAACCAAATAAATGGAAAACAGATAATTTTTTAAGAGCAGAGAAAGAACCATTAAAATTTTCAAGTGATGGTAAATTCAGAATTTTGCATCTTACAGATATTCATGAAGTTATGCCTGAAATGGATGACGACGATAACAGAGAAATTCCCGAAAACAAAGACAAGGAAACTCTTAATGTAATTGAAAAATGTCTTGAAGAGACAAAACCTGATTTGGTTGTTTTCGGCGGCGACAATGTCAGTGGTTACTGGGAAGAATTCAACTACGATTTAATTCACAAGACAATTACAAAAATTGTTGAACCAATAAAAAGAAGAAACATTCCATTAGCACTCGTTTTTGGTAATCACGATGGCGAAGTTGGTTTTTACACTGATATTCAGATGATTATGTATAGCGACTACGACAACTGTCGCTCTACTCTTAATGACGAGGATGTTTTCGGTTGTGGTAACTGTAACCTGACTATTAAAAGCTCAGACGGTAAAAGAAATGCTTTTTCTATATGGCTTATGGACTCAAACGACTATATGAATGATGACGAAGGCGACTCTGGTTACGCTTATGTTCATGAAGACCAGATTGCCTGGTATGAAAAAAGAAGTAAAGAATTAGCGGATGAAAACGGTGGTAAACCTGTTCCTGCAATTCTCTTCCAGCATATTCCTGTTCAGCAGGAAATTCACGAGTTACAGGAAGTAGCAGAAATGGGAGAAAATGTTGTTGAAAAAGACGGCAAATTCTACTCATTCGGCGATAAACTTATTTCAGGCAGACTCAGAGAATATCCTTGTCCACCATTTATGAAGCAGGACCACACCGCACAACTTAAAAGTTGGAAAAAGATGGGCGATATTAAAGCGGCATTCTTCGGTCACGACCATGTAAATGATTTCCACATTAAAATTGACGGAATAAGCCTTTACCAGACTATTGGTTGCGGTTACTTTACTTATGGTAAAGAACATGGTGGCAGACTTATTATTCTTGATGAAAACAATCCTGAAAATATAGAAACAAAAACTATTGAAGTAGAAAGAATTACCACAACAGAATTCGGTAAAAACCGCGATAATGACCTTGAAGTAATTTTAAATGAATATGACGAACTTTTAAATAAAAAGCAGGTAAAAGAAGCTGGTGAATATTTAGAAGCAGAGATTTTAAAAGCAAAAGAAAGAGAAGATGCTTTTACAGAAATGACTTTACATAACGAGGTTGTTTCTTTCCACAGAAGAACTGGTGAACAGAAGAAAGCAGTTAGTGCTATAAACGAAATTTTAGAGTTGCTCGAAAAATTCGGTCTTGAAAATTCAGTTTTAGGTGCAAATATGTATCTTAACTGTGCTACAACTCTTAATTTCTTCCACAGAACTGCAGACTCTTTACCACTTTTTGTAAGAGCATTTGAAGCATATATAAACACAATTCCACAAAACGACTACCGTTTCGCAGGATTTTATAACAACTATGCTTTAGCTTTATATGAAAGTGAAAACTATGACGAGGCTTTAAGATATTTCAGAAAGGCATTGAATATTCTTTCGCTTTACAAAGGAAATGATTCTGAAATTGCAGTTATTTTCTGCAATTTATCACATCTTTTTGAGAAAACAAAAGATGAAGAAATGATAAATAACTGTCTTAATTCTGCATTTTTTGCTTTGAAAGATTATGATGGTGAAATAAATAATAATTTCCTCTTACACTGTCAGAAATGTAACGAAGCATTCAAACACTTCAAAAAAGATGATTTTGTAACGGAAATCGAGGCAAAACTCGCAAAATAATCTTGTAGTTATATTGACAACAATTCACATTTTGGATAAAATTATTGAATAAACAAAAATTGGGTGATTTTATGGGAAACATAGCAATTTATGGTGGTTCTTTTGACCCCCCTCATAAAGGGCATTTACTCTTAGCCCAGAACTTAGCGAAAGAGTGTAATGCAGATAAAGTTCTGATTATTCCTGCCTATTCTTCCCCTTTTAAAGATGGCACTGTGGCAGATGGTACTGACAGACTTGCTATGTGTAAGCATACCTTTACTGACCCGATATTTGAAATTTCTGCTATAGAGCTTAATCGTGAAGAAAAAAGCTACACGGTGGATACAATAAAGGATTTGAAAAAATATTACCCCGATGACAATTTATTTTTGTTTATGGGTGACGATATGTTTTTGTCCCTTGCAAACTGGTACAAGTATAAAGAACTTCTTTCACTCTGCACAATAGTTACCGCCGCAAGAACAGAAGATTTAAAGCACTTGGCAGAAATGAAAACCTACGCTATTACAAAACTCAAATTACACGATGGAGATTATATAATTTCAAAAGAAAAACCACTTGAAGTAAGTTCTACGCTTTTAAGAACAATGCTAAAAAACAGATTGGACACAAGTAAATACCTTACTTATGATACTATAAGTTATATCAAGAAAAGGGGGCTTTATTTATGAAAACCAATTCAGAGTGCATCGAAATTATTAAAGGCAGACTTAAAGAGCAACGATTTATTCATTCTTTAAATGTTGCAGACTGTGCCAAAGAACTTGCCATTAAATTTGGTGCCGACCCCGAAAAAGCATACACCGCAGGACTTATTCACGATTCCTGCAAAAATCTTGAACCAAGTGAGCAATTACAATATTTACTTGAAAATAACGTAGAACTTTCAGAATATGAATTATCAGCACCTAAACTATTCCACGCAATTTGTGGTGCAGTTTTTGCAGAAAAGGAATTAGGTTGTACTGACGAAGAAATTTTAACCGCAGTGCGTTACCACACCACAGGCAGAAGTAATATGACCCTTTTAGAAAAGGTTATATTTATTGCCGACTTTATAGGTAAAGAGCGTAATTATGATGGTGTTGAAATTATGAGAGAAAAAGCGTTCCGCTCACTCGATGAAGCAATTGTTGAAGGATTAAGTTTTACAATAATTGACTTAATTAAAAAAGAGAGATTGGTTCATCCTGATACTATGGGGGCTTATAATTCAGCACTTGTAGCTTACAAAAGCGAAAAAGGAGAGAAACTTATATGAGTTTAGAATTAACTAAAAAAATCGTTAAAGTATTAGACGACAAATTAGCAAGAGATATAGAAGTTATTAAAACAGAAGAAGTAACAATTGTTGCAGATTATTTTGTTATTGCTACTGCTAACTCAAACACTCATGTAAGAGCATTAGCAGATGAAATAGAATATCAACTTGAACAAGAAGACATCCGCCCTGACCACGTTGAGGGCAGAGCAACTGGTTGGGTGCTTATGCAATATGGCGGTGTTGTTGTTCATATCTTCCTTGAAGATTCAAGACAATATTATAATCTTGAAAGACTCTGGGACGATGCATCTAAAATAGATATTTCTCAATTTATTGATTAAATTGATTTGGTTTGATAAGAAGAAAGGAAATGATTAAAATGAAGTACGATTTTTCCGCTGTTGAACAAAAATGGCAGAAAAAATGGGAAGAAGCAGGCGTTTTCCACGCAGAAGACGGAAGCGAAAAACCTAAATTTTACGCACTTGTAGAATTCCCTTATCCAAGTGGTGCAGGTATGCACGTTGGTCATATCAAAGCATATTCAGGTCTTGAAGTTGTTTCAAGAAAAAGAAGAATGCAAGGTTATAATGTTTTATTCCCTATTGGTTTTGATGCTTATGGTCTTCCTACTGAAAACTATGCTATAAAAACAGGTATTCACCCAAGAAAAGTTACAGATATGAACATTGAGAAATTCTCAAGCCAGTTAAAAAGAGTTGGTTTCTCATTTGACTGGAACAGAGTTGTTGATACCACACAAGAAGATTACTACAAGTGGACTCAATGGATTTTCTTAAAAATGTTTGAAAAGGGACTTGTTTTCCGTGATAAAACTCTCGTAAACTACTGCCCTTCTTGTAAGGTTGTTCTTTCAAACGAAGACTCACAAGGTGGTAAGTGTGATATTTGCCACAGCGACATTGTTCAGAAATCTAAAGATGTATGGTACTTAAGAATTACTGAATATGCTGACAAGCTCTTAGAAGGTCTTGACGATGTTGATTACCTTCCAAACATCAAACTCCAGCAAGTAAACTGGATTGGTAAATCAACAGGTGCATTTGTTAATTTCTCAATTAAAGATACAGACGAAAAATTAGAAATTTACACAACTCGTCCTGACACATTATTCGGTGTTACATTTATGGTTATGGCACCTGAGCATCCGCTTATTGACAAATATGCTGAAAAAATTGGCAATATGGATGAAGTTTTAGCTTACAGAGCAGAATGCGCAAAGAAAACAGAATTTGAAAGAACTCAGCTTGTTAAAGATAAAACAGGTGTTCGTCTTTCAGGCTTTAGTGCAATTAACCCTGTTAACAACAAAGAAATTCCGATTTACATATCTGACTATGTTATGATGGGTTATGGTACAGGTGCTATTATGGCGGTACCTGCACACGATGAACGTGACTATGACTTTGCTAAAAAATTCGGCATTGATATTATTGAAGTTATTAAGGGTGGCAATATCGCAGAAGAAGCATACACAGGCGACGGCGATATGGTGAACTCTGAATTCCTTAATGGCTTCACAAACAAAAAAGATTCTATAGCTAAAATGCTCGAAGTATTAGAAGAAAAAGGCATTGGTAAAAAAGGTGTTCAGTACAAAATGAAAGACTGGGCATTTAACAGACAAAGATACTGGGGCGAACCAATTCCGATTGTTCACTGTGAAAAATGCGGTATTGTTCCTGTACCTTACGAAGAATTACCATTAAAATTACCTGAAATTGATAACTTCCAACCAGGTTCTGACGGTGAAAGTCCACTTGCAGAGATTGAAGAATTTGTTAACTGCACTTGTCCGAAATGTGGTGGCAAAGCAAAGAGAGAAACTGACACAATGCCACAATGGGCAGGTTCTTCATGGTATTTCTTAAGATATATTGACCCTAAAAACACAGAAGCACTTGCAAGTGAAGACAAACTTAAATACTGGGGTCAGGTTGACTGGTACAACGGTGGTATGGAACATGTTACCCGTCACTTAATCTACTCTCGTTTCTGGCATAAATTCCTTTACGATTTAGGCGTTGTTCCAACTGCTGAACCTTATGCAAAGAGAACTGCTCAAGGTCTTATTTTAGGTCCTGACGGTGAAAAAATGAGTAAATCTAAAGGTAATGTTGTTGACCCTAATGAAGTTGTTGACCAGTTCGGCGCAGATGTTCTCCGTTCTTATGTACTCTTTATGGGTGACTACGAAAAAGCAGCACCTTGGTCTGAAGCAAGTGTTAAAGGTTGTAAACGTTTCATTGACAGAATCTGGAATCTTCAGGAAATTGTTACTGATGGTGATGATTACTCAAAGGAATTAGAGGTATCATTCCACAAGACAATTAAAAAGGTTTCAGACGATATTGAAAATATGAAGTACAACACCGCTATTGCTTCACTTATGGCACTCCTTAACGAAATTTATGAAAAAGGTGCTATTACAAAGGGCGAACTTAAAACATTCCTTACATTAGTAAACCCATTTGCACCACACGTTTCAGAAGAATTGTGGGAAGTAATGGGCTTTGGCGGAATGCTTGCAGTTGCTCCTTGGGTTTCTTATGACGAAGCAAAAACAGTTGACTCAACTATTGAAGTTCCTGTTCAGATTTGCGGTAAACTCCGTGCAACAGTTACTATTGCAAAAGATGCTGACTCAGCTACTGCAATCGCCGCTGCAAAAGCAGACGAAAAGGTTCAGGAAATGTTAGACGGAAAACAGATTATCAAAGAAATCTATGTTCCTGGTAAGATTATAAATATTGTTGCAAAATAAAAAAAGGCAGTCGTAAGGGAGACACTCCGTAAGGAAGTTGTCTCCCTTTGTTTTATTTAGCAAGAATCAAATTTCACAGAAAATCCATTGAAAAACCTCGAGTTGTATGGTATAATATTTTTGTATAATTATGTTTAGTTGAAAGCGAGGTTGAACCTATGAATCCAGTTTTAAAATATCGTGGCGGAAAATCTCGTGAAATTCCCCGTTTTCTTCAATACATACCGGATAACTTTAATAGATATATCGAGCCTTTTTTTGGCGGTGGTGCAGTTTATTTCCATCTTGAACCTGAAAGTGCTATTATCAACGATGCAAATGAGCGATTGATGACCTTTTATTCTCAGTTGCGAGACCAGTATCCTCTTATGCGTCAGCAGTTGGATGACATTCAGCGTGTGTATGAACTTAATCAGGCGGAATATAAGAGATTGAAAACCTTGATGCCTGATGAGAGAGTTCCTAATGCAAATGAAGAACTTTATTATCGTATGAGAGAACTGTTTAATCATCCAGATGATACATATTTAGATGGAGTTTTGTATTTCTTTATTAATAAGACTGCCTATTCGGGAATGATTAGATACAATAATAATGGTGATTACAATGTTCCTTTTGGCAGATACCCAAATCTTAACACTCGACTTGTAACACAACAACACAGCGATCTTTTGCAAGGCGCAGAATTATTTAACTGTGATTATAGCCGCATTTTTGATATGGCACAAGAAGATGATTTTATCTTTTTAGATCCGCCATACGATTGTGTCTTTAACGACTATGGAAACATCGATATGATGAACGGTTTTGATGAAGCGGAACATAGACGTCTAGCGGCTGATTTTAGAAATCTTCCTTGTAGGGCGTTGATGATTATTGGCAAAACTCCTCTCACAGAAGAATTATATGGTGATTTCATTTTTGATGAGTATTACAAAAACTATGCAGTAAACATTAGAAATCGTTTCAAAAACGATAAAATGCATATCGTAGTAAAAAATTATTGAGGTGATAGGTATGGCAAGACTGGACAATAAAGTTTTGTTTTTTACAACTTCACCACGAACTCCGGCAAAGATGATCCCTGAAATC
>CALAEU010000151.1 GCA_937891215.1 uncultured Clostridia bacterium | reverse complement strand
GAGCAGGTAGATAAAATCTTCTTAGCAGCGGCTTCGGCTGCAAATAAAGCAAGAATACCACTTGCTAAAATGGCAGTAGAAGAAACTGGTATGGGTATTGTAGAAGATAAGGTTATTAAAAATAACTACGCTTCAGAATATATATACAATGCATATAAAGAAACAAAGACTTGCGGTATTATTGAAGAAGATAAGGCATTCGGAATTAAAAAGATTGCAGAGCCGATTGGTGTTATTGCGGCGGTTATTCCTACAACTAACCCAACTTCAACTGCAATTTTCAAATGCTTACTTGCACTAAAAACAAGAAATGCAATTATCATTTCACCACATCCAAGAGCAAAGAACAGCACAATCGCTGCTGCAAAGTTAGTTCTTGAAGCTGCAGTAAAAGCAGGTGCTCCAGAAGGTATTATCGACTGGATTGACGTACCTTCCCTCGAAATGACAAATACAGTAATGAAAGAGTCAGATATTATTTTGGCAACCGGTGGTCCTGGTATGGTTAAGGCTGCTTATTCAAGCGGTAAACCTGCTTTAGGCGTTGGTGCTGGTAATACTCCTGCAATTATAGATAGCACAGCAGATATTCTTTTAGCAGTAAACTCAATCATTCATTCAAAAACCTTTGATAATGGTATGATTTGTGCTTCTGAACAATCTGTTATTGTTTTAAAAGATATTTATAAAGAAGTAAAGAAAGAGTTTGCAACACGTGGTTGCTACTTCCTTAATAAAGACGAAACTGAAAAAGTAAGAAAAACAATTATTATAAACGGTGCATTAAATGCCAAAATTGTTGGTCAGAGTGCCCACAAAATAGCGGAGCTTGCTGGTGTTACAGTTCCTGCTGGCACAAAAATTCTCATCGGTGAAGTTGAAAGTGTAGAAATAAGTGAAGAATTTGCTCACGAAAAGCTTTCTCCTGTACTTGCTATGTATAAAGCAACTGACTTTAATGATGCACTCAAAAAGGCAGAGCAATTAGTTGCAGACGGTGGTTTCGGTCATACTTCATCTGTATATCTTAACGAAGTAACTGAAACTGAAAAAATCAACGAGTTTGCTGCACGTATGAAAACTTGCCGTATTCTTGTTAATACTCCATCTTCACACGGTGGTATCGGTGACCTTTACAATTTCAAATTAGCACCATCACTCACACTCGGTTGTGGCTCATGGGGTGGTAACTCTGTGTCAGACAACGTTGGTGTTAAACATCTTTTAAATATTAAAACAGTAGCAGAGAGAAGGGAAAATATGCTTTGGTTCAGAGCACCTGAAAAGATTTACATCAAGAAAGGGTGCTTACCGGTAGCACTCGACGAGCTTAAAACAGTAAGGGGTGCTAAAAGAGCATTTATTGTTACAGATACATTCCTTTACGAAAATGGTTACACAAAAGCAATTACAGATAAGTTAGACGAAATGGGTATTGCTCATACAACATTCTTTGACGTTCAGCCAGACCCAACTCTCAAAAATGCAAAAGACGGTGCAGCACAGATGACTGCATTCAAACCAGATACAATCATTGCACTCGGCGGTGGTAGTGCTATGGACGCTGCTAAAATTATGTGGGTTCTTTATGAACATCCAGAAGCAGACTTTATGGATATGGCAATGCGTTTTATTGATATAAGAAAACGTGTTTATACTTTCCCTAAAATGGGCGAAAAAGCATACTTTATTGCAGTACCTACTTCAGCTGGTACTGGTTCAGAGGTAACACCATTCGCAGTTATTACAGATGAACAAACTGGTGTTAAATATCCACTTGCAGACTATGAGCTTCTTCCTAATATGGCTATTATTGATACAGATTTCCACATGTCTGCACCAAAAGGTCTTACAGCAGCTTCTGGTATTGACGCTGTAACTCATGCAGTTGAAGCTTATGCTGCAATGCTTGCAACAGATTATACAGATGGTCTTGCTTTACAGGCATTAAAGAACATCTTTAAATATTTACCACGTGCTTATGAAAATGGTCAGACAGACGTTGAAGCAAGAGAAAAAATGGCAAATGCGGCTACAATTGCTGGTATGGCTTTCGCAAATGCATTCTTAGGTGTTTGTCACTCAATGGCTCATAAATTAGGTGCTTTCCACCACTTACCACACGGTGTTGCAAATGCTTTAATGATTGAAGAGGTTCTTCGTTTCAATGCAAGTGAAGCACCTGCAAAAATGGGTACCTTCTCACAATATGACCACCCACACACTCTTGCACGTTATGCGGAAATTGCTGATTTCTTAGGTCTTGGCGGTAAGAATGATAAAGAAAAATTAGAAAATCTTATTAAAGCTATAAATGAGCTTAAAGAAACTGTCGGTATAAAGAAAACTATCAAAGATTACGGAATTGATGAAAAAACATTCCTTGAAAATCTTGATGAAATGGTTGAACAGGCATTTGACGACCAGTGCACA
>CALAEU010000150.1 GCA_937891215.1 uncultured Clostridia bacterium | reverse complement strand
CCCCTGATAATAAACCGTCTGATTATCTCCTACCGAAGTAGTAAGCCACACGTTACCGCCGATAACACAATTGTTACCAATTTTTGTGTCACCGCCTAAAATAGTTGCGTTTGCATAAATAACAACATTATCACCAATGTCAGGGTGACGTTTAATGTCTTTAATAGGGTTGCCGTCACTGTCAACCTTGAAGCTCTTTGCACCTAAAGTAACTCCCTGATAAATTTTAACGTGGTTACCTATGGTAGTAGTTTCACCAATTACAATACCAGTACCGTGGTCTATAAAGAAATACTCACCTATTGTAGCCCCTGCGTGAATATCAATACCTGTTTTTTCGTGAGCAAATTCCGTCATAATTCTTGGAATAAGCGGCACTCTCAAATTATATAATTCGTGTGCTAATCTGAAAATAGAAACAGCATAAAAACCGGGGTAGCAAATAAGCACTTCTTCACGGCATTTTGCCGCAGGGTCACCCTCGTAAAGTGCTTCAATATCTTTTAAAAGCATTGTTTTTACTTCAGGTAATTTTTTTATAAATTTTTCGCAAATAATTTCAGGTGAGCAGACTAAATCTGTGCCATTGAATTCACAAGCACCTTTTATTACCTTTGCAAGTCTGTTATAAATATTCAAAAGAAGCTCAGTCTGTGAAAGTACATTTTCACTGCCTTCACTGTGGGTGTAATAATCAGGGAATAAAAAAGATTGTAAATCTTTTATTACTTTGACAACTTCTTTTCTGTTTAAAATCATTGCTTCGCCGTCTGTTGTCTTTATTTTTGATTTTTTATTTACTATTTCGAGTTCTTTTATGGTACTTGTTATAAGTTCCATATTATCGAGAAATTTATCCATAAAATTCTCCTTTCAAGAAAACATTGCAGTTGAAAGATACCTTTCACCTGTATCTGTTAAAAGCGCTACTATTGTTTTGCCTTTGTTTTCTGGTCGCCTTGCAACCTCTATTGCAGTAAAAAGTGTAGCCCCAGATGAAATTCCAACTAACACACCCTCTTTTTTAGCAATAAGTCTGCCGTATTCTAAAGCATCCTCGTCTTTTACATCTACAATTTCATCGTAAATATTTCTATCTAATGTGTGGGGAATAAAGTTTGCACCAATTCCCTGAATACCATGACTGCCACTTTCACCTTTTGTTAAAAGCGGTGATTTTTCTGGTTCAACACCAATTACTTTTATATTCTCATTTTTTTCTTTTAAAAATTTACCTGTGCCTGAAATTGTTCCACCGGTACCAATACCAGAAATAAAAATATCTACATTACCGTCAGTATCTTCCCAGATTTCAGGACCTGTTGTTTCGTAGTGGGAAAGTGGGTTGGCTTCATTGGTAAACTGACCTGCAATAATTGCTTCGGGAATTTCTTTTTTTAATTCTTCTGCTTTTTCTATTGCACCGTTCATACCTTTACTGCCTTCTGTGAGAATTAACTCTGCACCAAAGCAAGTCATAAGCTTTTGTCGTTCAATGCTCATAGTTTCAGGCATAACAATTATAACTCTATAACCTTTAGAAGCACCAATAGCAGCAAGACCTATACCGGTGTTACCACTTGTTGGCTCAATTATAACTGAACCCTGTTTTAAAATCCCGTCTTTTTCAGCTTTTTCAATTATTGCTTTTGCAGGTCTGTCTTTTGCACTACCAGTCGGGTTAAAACTTTCTAACTTTACTAAAAGAGTTGCATTTAAACCAAACTCTCTTTCAATATTATTAAGTCTTAAAAGAGGTGTGCGCCCTACTAATTCATCTATTTTCTGATAAATTTTCAAAATAAATCACTTCTTTATTTTCTTGTTTTGTTATAGATAATTGACTTTAACTTTGCAATACCGCTTATACCTTTGTCATTCACTTTTAAGTCATCCAATGTATATCTTACGCATGAAAGTTCAGCTTTGTCACTTTCATACAAATCGACAATTGAACCGTCAGAAAGTTCTGTAATACAAGAATAAACAAAACTGAATGGATTTAAAGAGTCGGTTACATTCTTTCTGTAACGCCATTCTACTGTATTATCATTATTTACAATACCAACTCTTATAACACCTAATTTCCTTATTTTTGTTGACGGATAAGAAATAACAATAACTTTTTTACCATCAATTTCTTTACTGTAATTTATAACCGAAAACTGACAGTTACTGCAATATGCTAAATCCTTATCCTGTTTGTATTCACTCCAGGTTTCGCCACCGTCAGTACTGTCGCAGTAACTTATATACCCTGCAGTATTTCTTGAGTACATTCTTAAAACACCATTATTTAAAAGCACAAACTGTGTTTCTGAGCTTTTACCAGAAACGCCTACCTGATTTGCCTTTTTAGAGCGCTTCCAGTTTTCGCCATCATCTGTGTAAATTACGCTTGTGTATTCTCTTCCATCATTATTATCATAAACAGCAAAAACAATTCTGTTTTTACCTTTATAATCAATAGAAATACCTCTGCCTGGTGCAAAGCCTGTAAAACCTTTTGATTTTATTTCTAAATTGAGAATTCTGCCATCGCCCCAGGTTTCGCCATTGTCAACACTTTTCTTAACCCATAAATAATATGTCGGGTAAACCTTTATTGGTGAGTAAGCGTAGAAGAGATTAGCAACTATATCTTTATCACTCAAAGAGCCATCTTTATTCATTTGTTTTATTAAAACAGGAGTGTATTCTTCGCCTGATTTTTTATAAACTTTATAATCTCTGTCAACAAAATAATTGTCATAAATTTCATTATCGCTGAATTTTCTTACTGGTGCAAAACCATCAGCAGAAAAATCGTCAACGAAATATGGATATTTTTCTTTGTTTAACTTTGTGCTTTCTGCTTTTTCAGCACTTGTTTTATCACAAACCGCTAATTTGCCATCTATAAAACCATTTTCTTTACCGTAAGTACCAGCACTCCAGAGCCCCATATATGCCGGGCACATATCACTCACATGATACACTACACCATCTTCACCCTGTACTATTGCTGAGTCAATAAATGAAGCTGAGGCTGCAACTGCTTTATTATGGTCTTCATACTCCATATCACAGAATTCATTTACGAATTTACCTTGAGACCAGGTAGCACCATTATCATCGGAATATCTTACACCAACATCAATATTTGCAGGGTCATCTGTACCATTACCATATCTTACATCGGCACATGCTAAAATTCTGCCGTTTTTTAATGTAAGAATAGCAGGAATTCTGAAAAGTTTGCTGTTAAAAGTACCACTTGCATAAGGATTTGTTATTTTTAATGACATCTTAATCACCTTTTTTTTATTATTATCCTTTTCAGTATAGCATAGATTTTAACAGATTTCCATAATTTAATTGAAAATTTAGGAAATAGGAATCAGGAATTAGGTCCCGAAAAAACAAAATCATTCTATCATTTGTAGTAAGTCTTAAACCAACTAAACTGATAGAATGATGTTTTTTCTAATTTCTAATTCCTATTTCCTAATTCCTTAAATCAACCCTGAATGCTTTGCTCTCTCAAAGTCCTGCTCACTTCCATTGCCTTCTTTGAGATTTTCCAAAATGAGAGTTTCGACTGCTTTGTGGAGTTTTTCGTTTGCTTCTTCTAAATCCATTTCGCTTACATCAATCGGCTCACCAATTCTTGCAACAAGATTTTTTGGTCTGAATTTATAGTCACCAGAAACACCAACAGGAATAACTAAAGCGTTATTCTTTTTTGCAAGTGAAACTGCACCGAATTTGAACGGCATAAGTAAGTCTTCTGTTTTGTTTCTTGTACCCTCGGGGAATATACCTAATGCTCCCTGGGATTGTAAAACTTCTGTTGCGGCGTCTTTAGCTTCTGAGTCGTGACCATTTCTGTTTACGGGAATACAACCAGCCGCTTTAAAGAACCAGGCAACCTTTTTATTTTCAAAATATTCGCTTTTTGCCATATAGTGAATTGGTCTTTTTGTAGAAACAATTACCATACATTGGTCCATTAAGTGCTTGTGGTTACAAGCAACTACAATAGCACCGTTTTCAGGAATATTTTCTTTACCGATAAGTTTTGGTGCATACCAGAACTTGAAAATTGGTTTTAAGATTGTAGATAAAATTTTAAAACCTGTGTTGCTTTTTGCGTAATTAGTCATTATAAAGTACCTTCTTCTACCTTTTTTATAAAATCTGAATTTGCAGGAACAACATATTTAATAGCCTTTTCTACTATATGGAATGTTGCTTCTGTTACAATTTTTACTTCTCCATCAAAATTAACTGCAGATGGTTTTGTGCTTTTAATTGTAATCTTTTTACCTCTTTTAAAGTGAGTTCTTTTCCAGTCAAGATGCTTTCCTTGTTTATATGGATTTATAAGACCTAAAAGAGTAAGCCTTGTGCAGTCTTTTTCAACAACAACAAAATCTAAAAGTCCATCGTAAGTGAGTGCCTTTGGTGCAGCCATATATCCGCCACCATACCAGCGTGAGTTACCCACAACACAGAAAAGAACATCTTTTGTAAACGGTTCATCATCATCAAACTGAATTGTAAATGTATTTTTCATCTTTCCAATAAAGCAATAAAGAAGTGCTACTGTATATGCAGTTTCAGGTGATAAAAATGGTAGTTTTTTAAAATTTGCCTGTTTTGCACAAACTTCAGCATCAAGTCCCATTGAACATTGATTTATTGCGTACTGGTCTTCATATTTTATTAAATCAAATTCCATTGGTGTGCCTAAAATATGAGATTTAACATCTAATAAATCTTCTTTTTTACCAAAAATTCTTATAAAGTCGTTACCACTACCTAAAGGAATTGCCGCAACTTCTGCATTTTTATGCTCTGCACAAGCGTTTACAACTTCTGAAAGAGTTCCGTCGCCACCACAAGCATAAAATCTTATATACTCACCTGTTTCTACCTGTGATTTTGTGTAATCGTAAGCATCTGTTTCAGATGTTGTAAGGTGAATTTCATAATCAGAAATATCTAATTCTTTAAATGCATTTTTTATTTTTTCAGAATAAGTTTTACAATCAATTCCGTTACCTGCTTTAGGGTTTATAATAAAAATATGTTTCATAAAATGCCATCTCTTCTCTCATAAGAAACTAAAACTTATTTAAAATACATATATAACTGGCACTTAATCATACCGTTATATAATTTTCTTCGTTTGTCTGCTTTTCTACCAAAGCAGGTTTCAAATTCTTCATCTGGTGTAATTATATAATAACTCCAACCGTGACTTTGTGGGAAAACCTTGCCCATTTCTCTGTAAAGAGCTTCTGCTTCCTGTAAATCTAAAAGTCTTTCGCCATAAGGAGGATTCACTAAAACAGTACCTCTTTCAGTATATCTTTTAAAATCTCTTATATCACGCTTTTCAAAATGAAGTTTTTTACCTATTGGTAATCTTGCGGCATTCGCCATAGCAAGTTTTACTGTTTCGCCATCAATATCTGAACCAAAGCCATGGAAGTCTGTGTCAATTTTTTCAAGACTTCTTGCTCTTTCTCTTTCTTCTGCCCAGATATTTTTAGGTAAAACCTCAAATCTTTCAGCAGAGAAATGTCTGTTAAGTCCTGGTGCTATATTATGAGCATATAAAGCACCTTCTATCATTAAAGTCCCACTACCGCACATCGGGTCATAAAGAGTGTGGTAATGCTTCAACTTTGCAAGTGAACAAATTGCCGCTGCAAGAGTTTCCTTCATTGGGGCAAAGTTGCTTTGTAATCTGTAACCTCTTTTGTGAAGACCAGCTCCTGAAGTATCTATTAAAAGTGTGGCTTCGTCATTCATAATTGAAAACTGAATCTGATGTGTCGGACCAGTTTCATCGAACCACGAAATGCCATATTTTGATTTAAGCCTTTCAACTACTGCCTTTTTTATAATTGCCTGACAGTCGCTTACACTGAAAAGTGTTGATTTTAATGAGTAGCCCTTTACAGGGAATGCATCATCCTTTAAAATCCATTGCTCCCAAGGCAAGTCTTTTGTCCCCTGAAAGAGTTCTTCAAATGTTGTTGCTTTAAATGAACCGACTAAAATCTGCACTCTTTCTGCAAAGTGTGAGCAGATATTAACTCTGGCGAGTAGATTCTCATCACCAGAAAAAAGCACTCTGCCGTTTTCTGCTCTTACATCTTCTGCTTCTAAAGAGCGGAGTTCATCTGCAATAATTCCCTCAACTCCTAAAAGACATGGAATAACAAAATTTATTTTCATATTTTAACCTTTCGCTTTTTCAATCTCAAACCAGAACTCCACACCATTTTCTTTGTTCTCGAAGCCACATTCACAATTGTGTAAATCCATTATAGATTTTACAATGGAAAGACCTAAACCGAAACGACCTTCTTTTCTTGAATGCGCTTTGTCTGCTCTGTAAAAAGAATTGAAAATATTTTCTTTATCTTTATCATCAATAAAACTACCTGAATTATATACAGATACTTTATATTTATTGCCAATATCAGAAACAGAAACAATAATTTCTTTTTCGTTTTTTGCGTGACTGCACGCATTTGAAATATAGTTTGAAAGCACTCTTTCTATCTGCGATTTATCTGCAAAAACCATTAAGGAGTTTTCTGTTTCATTAAATTTTGCGGTTATGCCTTTTTCAAGGAAAATCGGCTTTGCCGCTTTCATATATTCTTTAATGAATTCATTTAACAGGAAATCTTCTTTATTAAGTGTTTTCATTCCCGAAGAATAAAGTGATGCTTCTAAAAGACTTAAAACCAGTGCATTCATTTTATCTGCTTCGTTCATTATTATATCGCAGTACTCCTGCATAGCGGTATCTTCTTCGCTTACATTCATTTTAAGACCTTCTGCATAACCACGGATTATTGCAATAGGTGTTTTTAATTCGTGAGATGCAGACGAAACGAAATCCTGACGCATTTTTTCTAATTTGCGTTCTTTTTCAATATCGCTTACAAGTTGCAGGTTTGTTGTCTGTAACTCTGTGAGTGCAGTATCAAGTGAAGTAGAAAGCTTATTTATACTTTCTGCCAATACACCAATTTCATCGTTCCTGTCAATTTCACATTTTTCTGTGAAATCAAGATTACTCATTTTATTTGCTGCGTCTGTAATTTTTATAATAGGTTTTGTAAAACGCTTTGAATAAATTGAAATATATAAAAGAGCCAACACCAACGCAACAACTGCAATAAAGGTTGTAACTCGTGTTGCTATTGACGCATTTTCCTGAAGAACATCTTTCTGAGACATAATTTCAATATGATAACCATTCGAGAAATCTTTACCATAAAGAATGTACTGTGTTGTACTGTCTTCTTCCTGAAGAATATTAAAATAACTACCGTCTTCATTTTCGGTACGGCTTACTATATTTAATTTTTGTCCAGAAACAAAACTACCGCTACCCTCATAAACATAGTTATCGTTATTATCGTAAAGGTCAATACTGACATTTTCTGTAATTTCATACTGGTTAAGAAGTGTGTATAAATCGCCCTCATAATTCTCAGCGTCTATTGCCATTTGTTTCAATGAATTTTCTTCATTCCACAAATAAACATTTTCCATCATCTGTGAGTTTACAATTACAAGAGCGATAAGGCAAACTGCAAAAATTGCACCGACTTCAAGAAAAACACGAAATCTTATACCGAGTTTTTTTCTTTTCATCGTTCTATGCTACTCCTGTATTTTATAACCTGTACCGTAAATCGTTTTAATGTGATTTACGCCCCACTCAGAAAGCTTTGTTCTGAGACGTGCTACGTGAGAGTCAACTGTTCTTGCATCGCCCTCATATTCGTAACCCCATACTTCGTCCAGTAATTGCTCGCGAGTATAAACTCTACCTGGGTGTGATGCAAGTTTCAAAAGAATTTTGTATTCCTTTAATGTAAGTTCAATTGCTGTACCATCCAGATAAACTTCGTGTGCTAAAGGATTTATAATTAAACCTTCAAGTGTGATATTGTCACTTTCTTTTTTCTCTACAGGCGAAGCACCTCTTTTTAAAAGTGCATCTACCCTTTTTGAGAGAATCGTCAATGAAAATGGCTTTGTCACATAATCATCTGCACCAGATTCAAAGCCCATAATCTGGTCAAAATCCTGACTTCTTGCAGAAACAAGAATGACAGGTATTCCACTTGTTTCTCTGATTTTACGGCAAACTTCCCACCCATCAATTTCAGGCATCATAATATCAAGAAGAGCCATATCAATACCTTTATTCTTTTTAAAGATATTGAGAGCCTGTAAACCATCTTCTGCTTCTATTACTTCGTGCCCTTCTTTAGACAGACAATCATTTATCAGTTTTCTTATAAGTTGTTCATCATCTGCAACAAGAATTTTCGCCATAAAATCACCACCTTGTCATTTAATCACCTGCTGTTCGCAGGACAAACCTTCATACATATTCCGCAGACTACCCCACGGCCTATATGATGAAACTTTTTCTTCATATAATCGCTACAAACTGTGGCACTGAATATTTCTTCTCTTTTTACTCCTTGGGCACAAGGATCACCGCGCCGCAGCCGCCGCAG
>CALAEU010000149.1 GCA_937891215.1 uncultured Clostridia bacterium | reverse complement strand
ATTGGTTCGAGAATGAATTCTCCTGAATTACCAAAGCAATATCTAAAAGTTAATGACGAGCCTATCATTGTAAAAACTATAAGAAATTTTGAGGAGTTTGGTTCGTTTACTGCAGGTGTTGTATGTTGTCCTATTGACTGGATAGAATATACTAAAGCCATGTTACTTGAGTATGGAATTACATCTAACTCTATTACTGTAATTTCTGGAGGTAAAAATCGTAACTGTTCCGTGAAAAATGGGTGTAGATTTTTAAGTGAAAACTACAATATTACAGATGAAGATATAATTTTAACACACGATGCAGTTCGACCTTTTATAAATTCGAGAATTATAAAAGATAATATCTCTGCAGTCAAAGAATTTGGTGCTGCGAATACTGTAATGCCGGTCTATGATTCAATAATTCGTTCCCAGAATGGTGATTTTTTGAATCAATGCGTTAAAAGAGATGATATTTACAGGGTGCAGACTCCTCAATCTTTTAAATTCAAAGACTTAGAGAAGATTATAAATTCATTAAATGATGATGAATTAGCAACATATACCGATGTAGCTTCAATCTTTTATAATAAAGGTTTTGATGTTAAATTAGTAAGAGGTTCTGATAATAATATTAAAATTACAACGCCTTTTGATTTAGCAGTTGCTAGTGCGATAATTGCAAACAGTAATTAATTTGTTAATCAATAGTTTATATTCAATTTCAGGAGGGAATCCTTTATGGCGAATAACCAAAGAAAACGCGGAAATAGCAAAAAAATAATGCCAAAATTTTCTGGTTTTAAACGCGGTTCTTCTAAAATGAAAAAAGAGCGTAAACCTATGAATCCTACTGCAAGAAAGATTTTAACAGTTTTTTGTATTCTCTTCGCAATTGGTGTTGTTTGCGCTACTGTTGCTTGTACTTATGTCATAAGTTATGCAAAAGATTATGTTTATGGTGAAAAGGTTATTGATTTGGATGATTACCGTGCAAATCAGCAGCAAACCAGTATTATTTATGGTTACGATGAAGATAATAAGCCTATCGAATTACTTCGTCTTCACGGTGCACAAAACCGTGTTTGGATTGACTATGAAGATATTCCACAAGATATGATTGACGCGTTCCGTGACCTTGAAGATAAGCGTTTTAACGAACATAATGGCGTTGACTGGGTAAGAACTATTTTTGGTGTTATAAAAAACCACTTTAAACATGGTGGTTCTACTATTACCCAACAGTTAATAAAAAATCTTACTGGTGAAAATAATCGCGATATTTCCCGTAAATTTTATGAAATTCTTAATGCTCTCAATTTGGAGCGTTTCTATTCTAAAGAAAGAATTATGGAAGCATATCTTAACACAATTTATCTTGGTAATGGTTGTTACGGCATTAAAACTGCTGCCGAAGAATATTTTGGTAAAGATGTTGAAGATTTGAATGTGGCAGAGTGTGCAAGCATTGCTGTTATAACTAAAGCACCTGCAGATTATGACCCGTTTACAGAACTTGAAGACCATATTTCTCGTCAGCAAGACTGCCTCTATTTAATGTATGAAAATGGTACATTAACTAAAAAAGAATATGAAGAAGCAGAAAAATACGAACTTATTTTTACAAACAGTGAAAAATATAAAGGTAGTCAGGTCACAAAAGACGATGATGATAAAGAAATGACTGAAGAAGAAGTAATTAAATATAATCAATCAATTGATGATACGAAAAATGCTTCGTATTATATTGAATATGTAATTGACTCTGTTATTGAAGATCTTCAGGAAGAATATGATTTAACATATAACGAAGCTTGGAGAAAGGTGTTCTTTGGTGGTCTCAGAATTTACACCGCAGTTGATATTAATGCGCAGGAAATTGCTGAAAAAGTATATGAAAACAGAGAAACTTTCCCTGAATCGGATGACAAACCAGAAAATGCTCAATCTGCTATAACAATTATGGATTATAGTGGTAGGGTTGTTGCAATGGTTGGTGGTGCAGGTAAAACTAAAACGTTCCGTGGTCTCAACCGTGCTGCAGACTCACCACGTCAACCAGGTTCCGCTATTAAACCACTTTCAGTTTATGCACCAGTAATTGAAAATAATGTTGCTACATGGTCAACAATGGTACAGAACTATGGTATCAGATTAGGTTCTTCAAGATGGCCTGTAAACTATGGCGGTTCTTACGGTTCTGCAAAATCTTTTGTTACTGTTCAGTATGCTTTACAGGTTTCATATAATACTGTTCCAGCACAATTAGTAAAACGCATAGGAATCGATACTTGTTTTGATTTTCTTGTTGATGATTTGAAAATTTCAACTTTGGTTACAGATGAAGATGATCCGGACTATGACGGTAACTTCTCTTCAATTTGTGTTGGTGGCGTTAGTAATGGTATGACAACGCTTGAAATGACTGCTGCTTATGCAATGTTTGGTAACAATGGTTATTATTTTGAACCTTATTGTTATTACAAAGTTACAAATAATGATGGTTCAGAAATATTGCTTACAGATGGCGATTCAAAAGGTGAGCAGGTTATAAGTGAAAGTACGGCTGGTGTTATGCGTCAGATGTTAAAAACTGTTTCATATTCTGGTACTGGTTCAGGTAATAGAATTCCTGGTGTTGATAACTTCTGTAAAACTGGTACTACATCTGATGAAAAAGACCGTTGGTATGTAGGTGGTACACCTTATTATGTTGCTGCTGTTTGGTATGGATATGACAAACCAAAAGAGATAAAAGGTGTATCTGGTAATCCAGCAGGACGAATTTATAAAAAGATTTTAACTGAATTACACAAAGATTTACCCGATAAATCATTCCCATCTTCCAGTGGTGTGGTTGCGAGAAAATATTGTAAAGTTACTGGTGATTTAGCTGCAGCAACTTGTACACAGACTGCAACTGGTTATTACAGATCTTCTAAACTTCCTGCAACTTGTAAAAACTGTGCTATGATTCATGCAATTGGTTCTGAAATACCAGATGAAGCAACAACTGCACAACTTTCTACAACTACAACTGTTCCGACAACAGTCAAACCTACAAAACCACCAAAAACCACACTTCCACAAACCACACTTGCACCTTCAACAGAACCAAGTTCGACCACTGAAGAGTATATGCCGGTTGAGTCTACAACACCACCGTCAAGCGATACACCTCCAACAGAAGTAGTTGCAAGTCAATAAAATTTTTAATAAAGCCGAAAAGTGAAAATTCTCTTTTCGGCTTTTTGGAGTAAAATATGATTATTTTATCAGTCGATTATGGTGATAAGCGTACAGGTATAGCTATTTGTGATAAGTTAGAAATGTTAGCTTCACCAGTTTGCGTTATTACTGAATGGAATATTAATAATTTAGCAACAAGAATTTTAGAAATTGCTAAAGAAAAATGTGCAGAAGAGATTGTTATTGGTTTACCTAAAAATATGGATGGTTCTGAAGGTTTCAGAGCAGATGCTTGTAAGGATTTAGGCAGAAAACTTAAAAATTTAACTGAAATTCCAGTGAATTTTTGGGATGAGCGATTAACAACAGTTTCTGCTCATAAAATTCTCTCTGATAATAATATCAGAGGCAAAAAAAGAAAAGCAGTTGTTGATGCAGTTGCGGCAGATATTATTTTGCAAGATTACATAGATTCACGAA
>CALAEU010000148.1 GCA_937891215.1 uncultured Clostridia bacterium | reverse complement strand
AAGGAACAAAAATGTCAGGAAGAAAGTGCATTTCAATTTTTACAATACCGTCGCCCTCGCAGGCTTCACATCGTCCGCCCTTGACATTGAATGAAAAACGGTTTGCCTTGTAGCCCTTTTTCTTTGAATCAACGGTTGATGCAAAAAGCTCTCTTATATCGCTGAATACACCCGTGTAGGTAGCAGGGTTAGAACGGGGAGTTCTGCCTATGGGGGACTGATCTATTGCAATCACCTTATCAAGATGACTTACACCGCTGATGCTGTCAAAGTCCCCTGCTCTTATTCTTGCACGGTTGAGCTTTGCTACAAGGTGCTTATAGACAATCTCGTTTATAAGGGAGCTTTTGCCGCTACCCGACACACCCGTTATGCAGGTGAAAATACCGAGAGGTATCTTTACCGTGATATCCTTAAGGTTGTTCTCTCTTGCGCCCTTTACTGTAAGCCATTTACCTGTAAGTTCTCTTCTCTTTTCAGGTATTGAAATTTTCCTTTTACCTGAAAGGTACTGACCAGTAATAGACTCTTTGCACTTTTTAATATCTTTTACTGTACCCTGAAAGACAATTTCGCCACCGTGAACACCAGCACCTGGACCTACATCGACAATATAATCCGCAGAGTTCATTGTGTCCTCATCGTGTTCAACAACAATTAAGGTATTACCTAAATCTCTTAAATTTTTAAGTGATTGTAAGAGTTTGTCGTTATCTCTCTGATGCAAACCAATGCTTGGCTCGTCAAGAATATATAAAACGCCCATTAAAGAAGAACCGATTTGTGTAGCAAGTCTTATTCTCTGACTTTCGCCACCTGAAAGTGTACCTGCAGAACGAGAGAGCGTTAAATAATCAAGACCAACATCACAAAGAAATGAAAGTCGTGAACGGATTTCTTTGAAAATCTGTTTACCGATTTTTTTATCTTTTTCTGAAAGAGTTTCCTGAACTTTGTCTATAAATTCAAGTTCATCTCTTACAGACATGTCGGTAAATTCCATAATATTTTTGCCACCAACTGTTACTGCTAATGAAGCAGGTTTAAGTCTTTTACCCTTACAAGTCGGGCAAGGCGATTCTGTCATATATTGTTCAATATCATTTCTTGACCAGTCACTTGTAGTTTCCTTGTGACGACGCTCGAGGTTATTTATTATACCTTCAAAGTCAGTCATATAAGTACCACTGCCGTACTCGTTTACTCTTGTAACAGGTATTCTTTCGCCCTTTGTACCATAAAAGATTGCGTCCTGACCTTCTTTAGAAATTTCTTTAAAAGGTGTATCAAGTGTAAAGTTGTATTTCTCTGCGAGTGCTGCATAATACATACCCGCAATTGTACTTCTGTCACTCTGACCCCATCCGCAACCTTTAATTGCGCCTTCGTTTATTGAAAGATTTCTATTAGGAACTAATAAATCTTCTGAAACTCTTAAAAACATACTAAGACCTGAACAAGTAGGACAAGCACCAAACGGATTATTAAATGAAAACATTCTTGGTTCTAATTCATCCATGAACGAACCGTGTTCAGGACAAGCAAAGTTCTGTGAGTATAACTGTTCTTCACCATCAACAATTGCAATTAACA
>CALAEU010000147.1 GCA_937891215.1 uncultured Clostridia bacterium | reverse complement strand
TATTTATTTCTTTGAATTTAGGCGAAATCATTTCGTATTTTCCGTAATTTAAAACCACGTTGCCTCTGAAAATATACTCGCAATTAACTCGAAAACTTTTAGCAACATATTTATTATTAAAAAATGTTATTTCAATATTGTTAATTCCATCAGTAGCAATTAGCTTGTACATATTCTTTTTACTTTTAGTAAAAAACTCTTTTGCAGGGATTAAAATTCGGAGCCTTAGACATTTATCTTTTCGCCCTCTTGCCATTTCAATATTTGAAAGCGTCGTCCAATCTTCATAGCCTTTTGGAAAAAATTTTATTAAATCACCAATGGTGCAGACGCCAAGCTTCCGAAAATATTCAGCAGTTTTGGGACCTACACCTTTTAATTTTTGTATATCAATTTTAAATAAAGATGCCATAAAGGCACCTCCAATTTTATAATTTATTCAACAGAAATAACAAAATGCGGTTTATTATTAATTATCAGACCCATTCTTGTATAATTAAATAAATCCTCGTTCACTTTCTTTTTTCGCCTTATTTTTCTTCTTTTTTCAGTCGCATCATCTTTTAACTTTAAAATAATCATAAAAACTCCCCTTTTTCAAAATATATGAAAAAAGGGAATTAATTATTAAAGTTTATTAACCATAAATTGGAAGATTTGCTGGTTTTGAAAGATAATTCATCGGGTTAACCCAACTACCATTTATCATAAGACCAAAGTGTAAATGAGCACCAAAAGAGTAACCTGTGTTACCTATTTCACCAAGTTTTGTACCTTGTGTTACATAGTCACCTACATTTACAGTAACGCGTGACATATGTGCATAGTAAGTTTTAACACCATCTCCGTGATCAACAACTACATAAAGACCAAAGCCACCATTATAACCGCTATGGTAAGCAGTAGTAACTTTACCAGCTTTAACCGAAACAATTGAAGAACCGTATGAAGCAACACCATCACGACAGATATCTATACCATTGTGTTGCTTTGTAACACCATTTAAAGTTCTCATTTTATAAGAGGACGTAACGCAAGTATTACTATATGGCACAGGCCAAATCATATTACCTGTTGTACCACTACCAAAACTACTGTTTTCACCAGAAAGTTTGTGTTCATATTCAAGAATTGCAGATTCGCCACGTTCAATCGCTTTTTCGTATTCTTTACTTGAAGCATTGAGTTTATTGACAACACTCATAACTTTATCGAGGTCTGCCTGAATTTCATCTTCTGCATCCTGAATAACCTGACGAGCATCAACTTGCTCTTGTTTTTTTGCCTCAAGGTCAAGAACTTTAATATCCAAATCTTCAATTTTTTCGTTTTTCTCTAACTTCGTAGCTTCAATTTCTTCAACTTTTTCCTGAAGTCTTACAATATCACCTTCTAAACCTTCGATAACAGAATTATCGTGTTCAGAAATTCTTTCAAGAAGTTCAATTCTTTCGAGATATGATTGATATTGAAAATCATCAGATGTAAGAAGATATTCAAGAGAAGAAGCAGAACCAGACATATAAGAGGCACGGATTCTTTCGCCTAAAATGGTATAAGTATCAGCAATATCCTGCTGAATTTCAACAACTTGTAAATCAAGCTTTTCTACTTGTTTATTAAGAGCTTCAATTTCGTTTTTTATTTCAGTAATTTCATCTTCAACGCCCTGAATATCAGCATCAATCAAAGCAATTTCCTGATTATAAAGGTCAATTTGTGATTGAAGTGCATCAATTTTATCCTGATAACCACCAATTTCATCATCATAAGTGGATGCTTCATCACGAAGTGCTTGAATTTTTTTCTTGTTTTCTGCAATTTGCTCACGAATTTCTTCTATTTTTTTATTATACTCCGCTTTTTCAGAGTCAGTAACCGCATAAACAGACAATGAAATTGACGATAACGCAAGAACGAAAGCAACTATAAAAGAAATAATTTTACTACTCTTAATTTCAGTCATTTTCGACAACATTATTATGCTCCTTTAAATATTTATTAAGTGAAATAAGACTACCTGTTGTACCAATTACAACACCAATAAAACCAAATACTGCAAGGAAGAACCAGATATAATCAAGGAATTCAACCGGGGTTCCACCGAGTGTTGACATAAGATCAGCAAACCAAATAAGCGCTATTGAATACACAAGATATAAGAGCGCTAATGAAACAACTGCGGAAATTATACCTAAAAGCATACCTTCAACAAGGAATGGCCAACGAATAAATGAATTAGTTGCACCAACTGCTTTCATAATACTTATTTCAAGTCGTCTGTTGTAAATTGTAATTCTTATAGTGTTTGAAACGATAAACATTGAAACAAGGAAAAGAATTGCAACAATACCTAAACTTATATATGAAACTGCATTTCTAATTGTTTCAACTTTACTAGCCAAATCACTGTTTTCGCGAACTTTTAAAACCAAATCTAAATCTCTGATTTTACTTACCGTACTATCAAACATTGAGAGATCATCTACAACAACCTTATATGCATCTGGAAGAATTTCAGCTGAGAGACCTTCTAAAAGTGCAGCTTTGTCGCCAAACTGCTCTTTTTGGCTTTCAAAAGCAACTTCTCGAGGAACGAACTCAACTTTTTTTATATTATTCATACCTTCTAATTGTAGACCCAGCGACTCAGTTTCATAATCAGTCGCTTTATCATCAACATACACCATTACAACATTCTGTCCCTCAATTAA
>CALAEU010000146.1 GCA_937891215.1 uncultured Clostridia bacterium | reverse complement strand
CCGGGCATCTTAATATCCGCCATGTGGAGGAATTGTGCAAGGTTTTAAGTGACCTTAAAAATGCAGGTCACGAAATAATTCTTGTTTCTTCCGGTGCTATAGGAATGGGTGTTGGTAAACTTTCTTTGAAAGAAAAACCTCAGGATATGCCTACAAAACAAGCGGCGGCAGCAGTTGGTCAGTGTGAACTTATGTACACTTACGACAAACTTTTTTCTGAATACAATCACACAGTAGCACAAATTCTTCTTACCGGTCTTGATTTGGAAGACACAGAGCGCTACCACAATATTCAGAATACAATGAACAGACTTTTAGAACTTAATGTGTTGCCGATTATTAATGAAAATGACACAGTTTCAACACACGAAATTGCAGTTGGCGATAATGATACATTAGGTGCAATTGTTGCTGTAAGTATGAAAGCAGATTTATTGGTTCTTCTTTCAGATATTGACGGACTTTATACCGCAGACCCACACAAAAGTGAAAACGCAGAACTCATTTCAGTAGTAAAAGAAATTACACCTGAAATAGAAGCACTCGGCGGTGGCAAAGGTTCTTCTTTAGGTACTGGCGGAATGGTTACGAAATTAAACGCCGCAAAACTCTGTATGAGTAAGGGTACAGATATGGTAATTGCAAACGGTTCTAACCCGAGTGTGCTTTATGATATTGTAGATGGCGAAAAAATCGGTACAAAATTTATTGCGAAATAAAACTTAAATCAGGTGCGAAAAATGATAACTACAAAAGAGATTTTAATTGAAGCAAAAAAAGTTAAAACACGCCTTGCGTCACTTAATACAGAAGAAAAAAATAAAGCACTTCTTGCTATGGCAGATGCTTTAATTGAAAACGCAGACGAAATTTTAACTGCCAATAAAAACGATTTAGAAAAAGCAAAAGGCACAATTTCAGATGTTATGCTTGACAGATTAGCTCTCACTAAAGAGCGCATTGAAGGTATGGCAAACGGAATTAAAGAAGTTGTGGCACTCCCTGACCCTGTTGGCAAAGTTTTAAACAGAGTTGAAAGACCTAACGGAATTATTATAGAAAAAACGACTGTACCAATGGGCGTTACTGCAATTATTTACGAAAGCAGACCAAATGTTACTTCTGACGCGGCGGCACTCGCTTTAAAAAGTGGTAATGTGTGTGTACTTCGTGGTGGTAAAGAAGCATTTTCTTCTGCTGATGCAATAGTTAATGCCATGCGTAAAGGTTTAAATAAATTAAATCTTCCTGAAACATTTATAAATCTTGTGCAAGACACTACAAGAGAAAGTGCAAACGAGCTTATGAATGCTGTGGGATTTGTAGATTTGCTTATACCTCGTGGTGGTGCGGGACTTATAAAAGCAGTTACAGAAAATGCAAAAGTTCCGTGTATTCAGACAGGTACTGGTATCTGCCACATTTATGTTGATGAAGCGGCAGATTTTAATAAAGCACTTAATATTATTGAAAATGCGAAAACAAGCAGACCATCTGTTTGTAATGCCGCAGAAGTTTTACTTGTAAACGAAAAAATAGCGAGTGAATTTTTACCACTCGTGAAAGAAAGACTTGTAGAAAACAGAAACGAAAACAAGGTTGAACTTCGTCTTTGTGAAAATGCACAGAAGATTATTGATGGTACTAAAGCAAGTGAAACAGATTTTGACACAGAATTTTTAGATTATATTCTGGCAGTAAAAATTGTAAAAGATGTAAACGAAGCGGTAGAACATATTTCACTTCACTCAACAATGCACAGTGAAGCAATTGTTACCGAAAATAAAGAGAATGCAGAAATATTTGTAAAAGCTGTTGATTCTTCTTCTGTTTATGTGAATGTTTCAACCCGTTTTACAGATGGTGGTGAATTCGGTTTAGGTTGCGAAATGGGTATTTCAACACAGAAACTCCACGCAAGAGGGCCTATGGGATTAGAAGAATTAACAACATATAAATATATAATAAAAGGTGACGGACAAATTCGATAGGAGTGATATTATGGAAAAGAAAATTGGTTTTATCGGTTGCGGTAATATGGGCGGTGCGTTAGCGCTTGCTGCGGCAAAGTCAGTTGGTGGTCAATATATTTGTGTTTCAGACGCAGATTTTGAAAAGGCAACAGATTTTGCAACTAAAAATAATGTTAATATTGCTTCTGCAGAAGAGGTTGCAAAAACTTGTGATTATATATTTTTAGGTGTAAAACCACAGGTTTTAAGAAGTGTTTGCTATGAATTAGAAAGTATTTTCAAAAACAGAACTGACCGTTTTGTTATAGTTTCTATGGCGGCAGGTATCAGTCTTTTAGATTTAAAAGATATGTGCGGAGGCAATTACCCGATTATAAGAATTATGCCGAATATTCCTGCATCCTGCGGTGCTGGTATGATTCTTTATACAGGTAATAAATATGTTACTGACGAAGATTATAACGAATTTACTGAAATTCTTAAAAAAGCAGGTATGCTTGATAAAATAGATGAAGCAAAAATTGATGCCGCAAGTGCTATTTCGGGTTGTGGCCCTGCGTTTGTATTTATGTTTATAGATGCTTTGGCAGACGGTGGTGTAAGATGTGGCTTGCCAAGAGACAAGGCTTTGCTTTACGCGGCAGAAACAGTTTTTGGTGCTGCAAAAATGGTAGCGGAAACAAACGAACATCCCGGTAAATTAAAAGATGCAGTTTGTAGCCCTGCAGGTAGCACAATTGAAGGTGTTTTATCTTTAGAAAACGCATCGTTCAGAGCGGATATTATAAATGCAGTAAGTCGTTCTTATGAGAGAACGGTGGAATTAGGGAAATAATTCGGAATGCGTAATTCGTAATTCGGAATTGAAGGGTCTGCGACGCTATTTAAATTAAATAACAAACAATAAGTTGTATAATTTAAAGTCCTTCGTAAACCGAAAATGATAGAACTTTTTGTTGTCAGCGAAGCCCTGATTCCAGAGATCTGGTCCCTGATCCCTGAAATAAAAAAAGCAGTCTTTGTGGCACCCTCCGTAAGGAAGGTGCCACAAAGGATGGCTCTTGTAACAAAATCAAATAATTGATTTTGTTAAGCGGTATAGCTATTGGCTATGCCGCTTTTTTGTTACACACCTTTTCAAAGTGTGTAACCCACTATGACACTTTCACGCTGTGCAAAGATGTCAGTGGTTTTTGTATATGATTTCGCATTTATTTAAACCATTTTCTAACAGAGCACTTTTTTATAATTATATTTTTAAAATCAACAAACAAAACCAAAGCTCGTCGTTTTTTCGACGAGCTTTACTTTAGGTCAAACTATTTAAATACGAACATTATGATGCCAACCACATATCTACGCAGGCTTGAATACCACAACGCCAATTATTTTCATCAACTGCTTTTTCACATAATTTCAAAGCACAATCGAGAAAATGACGAATATCAGTCGGTGTAGGTTGAGCTTTATAACTGTAGGAATTCTCTACAAGTTTCATAAACTGATCTAATTCAAGCGGTATTATCTTAGATTTTCCGCCATAAAGAGCAATTGACAGATGGTTCAGTCCGTAGAAATGAGCCAATGTTGCTGCATTAATTGTCGGTGCAATAAATAAGCAATAAGTATCTTTACCTGATTTTTTCTTTAACTGACCATAATGACGTGCGACGGGTTCTCCTTCAGCTTCATACTGGCGTTGTCCAGACTGTAATGTAACTTCTACAGCCAAAGAAAAATCCTCATAATCACACTCAATATCTGGCATATTTCCAGATGCAGTAGATAAAGGCTGACCAATATCATCAAATTTGAAATTGCCCTTGATATTGCCACCATCAAGCATAGTCATTGCTCGCCAAGTATTATATTCAAACATAAGCGGAGCATCATAATATTCATCCGAAACGATTTCGTTAAATGTATCAATGATTTCTGAATATAGAGCATAAGACTTGATTTCAGCAACTTGTTCGTGAATGACATTCTCTTTGTGTTGAGCGACAATGTTATCTCGCAAATCTTTTAATGCCTCAATATCGTAGTTCGCTAAATCACGTCTTGTAAACTCGCTCATACGAAGAATAACATCTATAATGTTTTCGACATTATCTGTATATAGTTCGGGAGTGGCGGCATTAAATAAATGTGCTTTATAACTATCCTCATCATCCACAAAAACAGGATTTCGATTAACATTAGTAAGGATAAATTCGACATCTCGCTTTTTGTCATTGAAAATTGAAATTGTCCTACTTTTGTGTGCAATGGATACAAGTCCGGTAAATCTCAAATATCTAAAACAAGCATCAGCATAATCACGCATATTGCCTTTTTGAGTTTTCACAAAGGTATTTATGCTGTCATCTCTTGTTTCTCTTGTCCTTGTTCTACCTTCGGCAATTCTGTCATTATGAATTTCTAACACGGCATTTGCCCATACATCATTTACAAATCGTTTGTACTGTCCACGATGTAACTCTTTATCTTTTCTAAAATTCAAGATTTTATCTTTAACTTCTTCGTACTTGTGATAGTCTGTGATTTGAACGGCAAAGATTTTCAACTCGTCAAAGGTTAAATATTCAAGATCATAGATTAATCGCAATACTTCCAAATATGGACGCACAAAAAATGTACCGCTTATTTTGGCGTTCTCTGTGTGATAGGGTGAAGGCAACTGAAATTTGAGCAGTTGACGCAGAAAAATCTCTTGTGGTCTTTTCCCCGAAATTAAAGCACGACCAGCATCAGTTAGTGCAATATTCGGTTTCAAGTCAACAAAACCTAATGCTTTCGGCGCACGATTTATTCTGTCACGTGCACTAAATGCTTTATCGGAGGGAGAGCCTGTTCCCTCGAAAAAGCTACTTTCCGCAAGTTCATCAATAAATTGTTCTTGTGTAA
>CALAEU010000145.1 GCA_937891215.1 uncultured Clostridia bacterium | reverse complement strand
TGTATTTCTTAATTCTTTTGCACCGCGAGCTAATTCTGCAGAATACTCTTTTGGTTCAGTAATTCCTTTGTCACTTACGAAAGGTGTGAAAATAACTCTTTCGCCACCTTCTATTGTTTTTAATTTATCCTGAAGAGTCAAAGCAGCAGGAGTTGTAGGGATTGCAACTTTAAGGTTGTGTTTTTCTAACTTCTCAACTACAACCTTTGCTTTTTCTAAAATATCGTCAACAGGGTCTTCATCAACAGAAACAACTGAAATAGATTTTCTCTTAACGAAAGGAAAGTCTGAGTTTTTTAGAAGTGCAACAGATAAATCCTTTTTAAGAGGAAGAACAACAATGTGTTTGCCTTCTGAAACAATGTAAAAACCACTGTAAAGACCATCAGAAGTTAAAAGTTCAGTTGCTTCGTCAGGAATAAGCATATGTGCTTTCCTTGTTCTTTCCTCTGTAATGCTTGCAGGGATTCTGTCCTGAATTTTTCCGCTGTAGGCAGGTGTGAAATTAAATGCTTTAATGAGAATTGGTTTGAATTTTAAGTAAAGAGAACTTTCTACACCTAAAATTACAACATCGTTATCGCTCAATGAACTTGAAACTGCTTCAAAAAACGAGTTTGCATTTGAAAAACTTTCAAAATAAAGTCCTGCACCATCAAGAGTTTCAATAACAGACATTTTTACATCTGAAAGAGTGAAACTATCGCGTTCAAATGAAAATGCTTTAATTTTCAAACTGTACACCTCACAATTAATATAAATACCACTTAGGGTCGTCTTTATATGGATTTTTTGATTGATTACTGTAATAAGAAGAAGGATATTTTACAGGGGTTTCTTTTTTCTTTGCAAGTGAAACATCTACTTCTTCACTTTCGCCTTCACGCACCATTCTTGCTATAACAACAAGCCTTGCATCGTTGAATTCGTAAGTACAGGTACATAAAGTTAAAAGTTTATCTGTCGGAAGAATATCAACACCTGTTTCATAGAGTTTTCTCTTTTCTACTTCTACTAAATATTCTTCGAAACAAGTGTCAGAGCAGTTATTGAATGTAAAATCAAAGAAATAACCATTGTCACCTTTTACATGACCATTTGTTATTATAACTGCTGCGACTTTCCATTTGTGTTTTTCGTAAAGAGTATTGAATTCAATAACAGGATGTTCTTTGAAATACTCAATGGATTTATAGTGTTTGAGTGCGGCAAAACGAGAGCCGTCGTTCATATTGTGACCATAAAGCAAAATGTTGCGGTCTAAAGGATTGAGGTTTGCAACATACGTTGCATAAATAGCACCATAACTTGTGTATTTGCCATAAAAGTCGTGATTGAGATAATATTTGTTATTATCTGCCTGAACAACAGGAGTATCAATTTTAGTGCCATCTATTTTAATGTAACCGACTGTGTCGGGATTTTCTGCATAATATAAAGCGTAATTGTAGTCAAAACCGACAGGGAAGACAATATCTAAAAGATGTGGGTATTTTTCGTAAAGATAAGCCCACGCTTCTTCTTCGGTCATACTACTGAGTTCTTTTGTAACATCATTCGGGAGAACATACTCTTCTTCTTGTTGTTCCTGTGTGTGAACAAGGTAACTTTCAAATCCGCGTTTACCTAAAAAGAAAGCAGAAACTAAAACTGCAAAAGCAGATACAATTGAAACGAGTTGTCTTAATTTTTTTAGGGTATATTTCTTTTTTAAGACTTTTTTTACCGCTTCTTTTTCGGGACTGTTGCCACGAATAACTGTCTCCTCAAAACTGTCAAAATGAACTAAATTTTCAGATTTTGGTTTGTTTTGATTTTTTTTCATAATTTATTATAATTCCTCATTTGTTAAAAAACTAAGTACTGTTTTTACTGCGGTGAATCTGTTTTTGTAACGGACATCACCCGAAAAATCGTTTTCTATTTTTTTTACTTCTGTTTTGCCGTTATGTGTTATTGAAATATAAATAAGACCTACTTTTTTCTGTGTGTTGTCAGATAAAGGTCCTGCTATTCCTGTAACACCAACGCCAACAGTAGTATTCATAAGTTTTGTAATGCCTTCTGACATTTCTCTTGCAGTTTCTTCGCTTACAGCACCATAAGTTTTAAGAGTTTTTTCTTTAACGCCTAAAACATTTTGTTTTACTTCGTTGCTGTAAGAACAGACACCGCCCATAAAAATCTCTGAAGCACCGCTTATTTCGGTGATTATTTTACTGAGCCATCCACCAGTGCAGGATTCTGCAAAACTTAATGTGAGTTTTTCTTCCTTAAATCTTTTTACTACCTTTTCGCCGAGAGCGATTAATTCACTTTCAACCATTTTGAACACCGTCTGAATTTATCAAGATTTTTTTGATACCGTTAAATGCTTCTTCGCAGAGAGCGTCAATTTGGAGAGGTTCTTCTGCTTTTTCTATATCCGCTAAAATTGGTTTTGTTTTAGGGTGCTTTGGCGTAAAGACTGTGCAACAATCTTCATAAGGCTGAATTGAGATTTCAAATGTGTTTATCTGTCTTGAAATTTTAATTATCTCTTCTTTATCCATACCAATAACAGGACGGAATACAGGAAGTGAAGAAACTGCATCTGTACAACCTAAAGCAAGCATTGTCTGACTTGCAACCTGTGCAACGCTTTCACCAGTAATAAGTGCGTGACAGTCACATTTTTCTGCCAACATATTAGCAATACGCATCATAAATCTGCGCATAATAAGTGTAAAACAATCTTCAGGACATTTTTCTTTGATTTCTTCCTGAATGTGTGTAAAAGGAACTGTGTAAAGAGCAATTCTGCCACTATAAAGAGCAACCTTTGAAAGAAGCTCGTGAACTTTTTGTTCTGCTCTTTCTGATGTGTAAGGAGGGGAGGCAAAGTGAATTGCAGAAAGGTCAATTCCGCGCTTTGCCATCATATAACCTGCAACAGGACTGTCAATACCACCCGAAATAAGAAGCATACCTTTTCCAGATGTACCAACAGGCATACCGCCAGCACCTTTTGTCTGATTACCTCTTATGTAAGCATCTTCACGGATTTCAACAGTAACTGTAATTTCAGGGTTATGAACATCGACAGTAAGGTGTGGGAATGTTTCTAAAATTCTTTCACCTACCATAGCAGAAATCTGCGGTGAAGTAAGAGGGAATTTTTTATCCGCTCTTTTTGCTTCAACTTTAAAAGTAGAAACTTCGTTTAACTGTTCTTTTAAATAAACAGGTGCTAAATCTAATATTTTATCAATATCTTTTTCGGTAACTGCTGCACGGGAAAACCCTGCAATACCGAAAACGTGAGAAATTTCGTAGCAAACTGCTTCAAAATCTATGTTATCATCAATTGGTGTAATGGTAATTGTGGATTGTGCTTTTTTAAACTGGAAGTTGCCATATTTCTTTATACGCCAACGGATATTTTTAACTAAAACATCTTCAAATGTAGAACGATTAAGTCCTTTTAAGGCTAATTCGCCGTCTTTAATGAGAATGATTTCCTTCATGGTTATCTGTAATTATCCTTTTCCATATTTCTGGTTTATTTCTTTTATTGCATCTATGAGAAGATTAACTTCGTCTTCTGTGTTGTATCTTGAAAAACTGATTCTTACTGCAGAATCTATAATTTTACTGTCAAGTCCCATTGCGGTGAGAACCGGACTTCTGTGTCCCATTTTACAAGCAGAACCGGCAGAAATCTGAATGTTTCTTTCACTCATAAAATTAACAATAGGCTGACTGGGGAGCCCCAGAATTGAAAGATTTAAAATATAGGGTATAGCGTCAATCGGTGAATTTATTGTAACTGATTTTAAATCTTTGATATTTTCTAATAAATAATTTTTTAAGTTTCTGACTTTTTCTGCGTTTTCAGTAATGTTTTTTGATTCTTCTGCCGCTTTACCAAAACCAAGTATTGCGGGCATTCCTTGTGTGCCTGCAAAAATATTACTCTCCTGCTCACCACCGAGCATATATGGTTTAATAATATTTTTAGCCTTTAAATAAATTCCGCCAATGCCTTTAGGTCCGTGAATTTTGTGGGCACTTACTGTAATAATATCTGCACCGAGAGAATTCGGTGAAAGTGGAATTTTACCGAAAGCCTGAACACAGTCTGTGTGAATGAGTGCAGGGGATTTTGCTCTTTTTACTGCCGATTTTATCACTGGCACAGGCATTATAGAACCGACTTCATTATTTACTGCCATACAAGAAACGAGAATTGTTTTGTCGTTTATTGCAGAGAAAAACTCATCCTCGTTGATTTTGCCTGTTTTGTCAGGGTTAATTCTTATAACCTCAACACCATTTTGTTCAAGTTTTTTTATAGGTTCCAAAACACTCGGGTGTTCAATGGATGTAGTTACAATTCTGTTGCCAAGTCTTTTTTGTTTTTCGTAAGCGCCAAAAATTGCGGTATTGTTTGCAGCGGTGCCAGAAGAAGTGAAAAAGAAATTTTCGCTCTGACAACCTAAAAGAGATGATACTTGCTTTTTAGCTTTAACAAGTGCATTATTTGCCTCAGAACCCAATGAGTGAAGTGAAGATGGGTTACCCCAACATTCAGTAAGAGCAAATGTAACTGCGTTAATTACATTTTCAGTTGGTTTTGTAGTAGCACTGTTATCAAAATAAGCCAAAGAGCATACACCTCCATTTAACTGATTTATTATACTATATAAAAGCAAATTTGTAAATGCTTTTACGGAAGTTTGAAGTTCAAAAAAATGAATAAATCTTTAATTTTTTGGAAAAATAACTATAAAAATCAAAAAAAGGTGATAAGCATGAAAAAAAGCAGAAGAAAGACTATAAGAATAACATCTTTTTTAGTTGCCTTAGTTGTAGCATTAGTCGCATTAAGCACAGTCAGTACTGTAAAATATATGAAAACTGAAAAACTTCTTAATGCAGGCAGAGAAAGGGCTCTCACAGAACTTGGCACACATCTTGACGCGATAAGTCTTAATTTAGATAAATGTCTTTATGCGTCTACTTCGCCGATGATTGCTAATGTTTCAACTGAAGTGTGGCGTGCTTCAACTGCCGCAAAAACAAATCTGTCGGAAATTACTGACGGTGAAGCAGAACTTTCAGCTATTTATAAGTTTCTTTCACAAGTTGGTGAATATACTATGACACTAAATGAGAAAAGTGCTACGGGTGAGAGAATTTCAAAAGAAGAAACAGAAAACTTAAAAAAACTTGCTGAATATGCAGAAAAGTTAAGTGGAGAAGTCAATTTTTTGATTAGTGAAGAGCAGAGTGGCGGACTCCAATTTGAACACGTAAAATCCACACTTGCAAAAACCGAGGGTGAAGAAAAACTTTATTTAGGCGAAGAGTTGGATGATGCAAAACAAACAATGACAGATTACCCGACCCTTATTTATGATGGACCTTTCTCAGATAATATTGACACAAAAAAATCTGAACTTATAGAAAATCTACCAGAAATTTCAAAAGAAGAAGCACAGAAAAAAGCAGCGGATTTTTTAAGTATTGCTGAAACAGAATTATACTTTTTAAGGGAGTGTAAAGGTAACCTTGATTGTTACAGTTTTTACAATGCAGATCTTACAGTTTCTGTCACTAAAAAGGGCGGTATAGTGACTTATATGATTTATTCACGCTTTGCAGATGAAAGCACTTTAACTTATGAAGAAGCAATAAAAACTGCAACACTCTTTTTAAATCAGAGGGGCTACAAAAATGTAAAAGAGAATTATTACGCAGTAACAGATGGTATTATGACAATAAATTTTGCGTTTTATGAAAACGGAATAACTTACTACACAGATTTAATAAAAGTAAGTGTTGCACTTGATAATGGTGAAATTACTGCATTTGATTCGACAGGGTATTTAATGAATCATACAAAACGCGAAGAAAACGGAAAGTATAAATATACTCTTGAAAGTGCCAGAAAACTTCTTAATTCATCGCTTAAAGTAAAGGGCAGTAAAAAAGTGTTTATTCCTACAGATTTTGGTACTGAAATTTTTGCTTACGAATATCATTGTGTAGCACCAGATAATCAGGAAATTTTAGTTTATATTGACCCGAAAACAGGTGCGGAAGCAGAAATTTTAATTTTGCTTTATATGGATAACGGTGTCCTTACAAAATAAAAGAATAAATTATATTATTTGTGGGAAAATAAGACGGGAGTAGAATCACTCCGGAAAGGATGTGAAATCAATGAAAAAGATTATAACACTCGGTATTGCAATTCTTGTAATTTCAATGGTTGCAGTTTTATTCTATGGTTGTGGTAATGATGCAGAAGATATGACAACTACTACAACTACACCTACTACTGAAAATACAACAATTGATACTACAATGGATATTGTAACAGTACCAGACAAAAATGACGGCGTAATTACCGATGTTTCAGGCGAAAACGACAGTGGCTTGATTGGTGATATTGTTACAAATGTATCAGAGGGTATTTCAGAAGGTATGACAGATATGAGAAATGCTGTAAGATAAACTCGAAAAAGAACTGAGGAATCTCTTTAAGATTCTCCAGTTCTTTTTAATGTTCTTAAATATGTTTTTTGTTCATCAGTAATTCTGTAACTTTCAATTGCTTTCTGAATGGTTTTATTATGTACCCATTGGGAAAGTTTATTTTCTTCTAGAAATTTTATTGCAGTTTCGTATTGTTTTGCTAAAGCGGTAGCAAAATACCACGCAATCATCATATTTACATAATATTCATCTGAACGGATTTTAGAAATTTTAGTAATATACTCAATTTTGAAGTTCTCGTCGAGGTAATAAGTCATGTACATTTTTATAGCGAAACGAATGGTGTATGTATGGGTAGAATTCAGCCACATATCAAGTTGTTCGGGCAAAACATCAAGATGTTTTTTGAATATTTTAATACTCATAATGTCACAGGTTGCCCAGTTATCTACAAACGGTAAAAACTTATTGAGTGCTTTAATAGTGTCTTCATAAGACTTTATATTTTCTAATAATAATGCGTGAAGATTATATTCTTCTGTATATTTATGCGGTAAAGAATTTAAAAAATCTTTTGCTTTTTTGGTGTTTCTTATCTCTTTTTCATATTGCCTTAAAACAGGAATTCTTATGCCAATAACATTTTCTTTTGCAACTGATGGTATAAGTTTACTGTTAAATTCTCTGTATTCTTCATCTTGCAGTAAAAACAATTCATCAAGAAATTTTTTCATAAAATCACCGCTGTTATTATAATACTTTTTTGTTACTTTGTAAATTGACATTTTAATGTAATTATGGTAGATTATTTCTATATTCTTTTAGGGGATGAAATTGTGAGTAAAAAAAGAAAAAACAATAAAAAGAAAAATAACAAAAAGTTTTTAAAAAGAGTTGTTAAAATAGTTTCTTCTGTAATAGCAATTTTACTTGTTTTAATGCTTGGTGCAACTGTTTTGTGCTACGCGTCAGCAGGTGAAAAAGCAACAGAAGAGGAGATGTCAAACCCATTTATTACAACAGACAAGGCACTCGTTTCTGCACACCGTTCAGGTGCAGATATTGCGCCCGAAAACACGATGATGGCATTCGAGTTCTGTGTAGAAAATGAAGATTTTAATGTTGATACATTTGAATTTGACTTACATATTACAAAAGACGATAAACTCATTCTTCTTCACGATGACACATTGGACAGAACTACAAATTCAAAAGAAGAATTCGGCAAAGAAGATGTAATACCTAGCGAAAAGACTTACAAAGAATTATCTGTTCTTAATTTCGGTGAAAACTTTGAGACACCAGAAGGTGAATACCCTTACAGAAATCTTCGTGGGGAAGATATACCTGAAAATCTTAAAGTTGTACTTTTAGAAGATGTTCTCGATTACCTTGAAACTAATGGCGATTTTACTTATATAATCGAAATTAAAGATAAAGGCGAAAACGGATTTAAAGCGGCAGATGAACTTTACAGAATTTTAAAAGAAAAAGATTTACTCGACAAAGTAGTTTTCGGTACATTCAATGGCGATGTAACAAAATATGTTGACGAAAATTACCCTGACATGCTCCGTTCATCTTCAATTGTAGAAGTAGTGCTTTTCTACCTTGCGGCTTCATATAATATTGATTTAAATGACAGTTTTTATAAATTCGACGCGTTACAGATTCCTACAAATCAATACCGAGTTTTAATGCTTGGTTCTGAAAGAGTTGTAAATTATGCTCACAGACACAATATTGCAGTTCAGTACTGGACAATTAACGAAGAAGATGAAATAAAAAGACTTAACGAAATTGGTGCAGACTGCATTATGTCTGATGTGCCCGATTTGGCTTATGATGTAATTAATAATTGATTTATTGGGTGATGGAATACCATCACCCAATTTATAAGGAGTTTTTATGGTTAAAGATATGACAAAAGGCAATCCTATGAAAATAATCATAAGATTTTGCCTGCCTTTAATGATGGGTAACTTGTTCCAACAGTTTTACAATATGGCGGATACTATTATTGTAGGTAAATTTGTTGGTAAAGTGGCACTTTCTGCGGTAGGTTCTGTAGGTCCTTTAAACTTTCTTGTTATAGGCTCTATACTCGGTCTTTGTACAGGTTTTGCAATTCCTATAGCACAGAGTTTCGGTGCACAGGATTTTAAAAAATTAAGAAAAATCACTGCTAACATTATTTACACAAGTATAGCAATGGGTTTATTGCTTACAATAGCGGTTGTAGTATTTGCAAAACCTCTTTTGAGGGTTTTAAATACACCGGATGATATATTCGAAGATGCATATAATTATATAATCATAATTTTTATTGGCATTGGTGCTACAATGCTTTATAACATTGTTTCGAGTGTTATCCGTTCATTAGGCGACAGTAAAACTCCGCTTTATTTTCTGATTTTTTCATCATTTTTAAATATTGGTTTAGACTTGCTTTTAATTATCGTGTTTAAAATGGGTGTCAGAGGTGCCGCTATTGCTACAGTAATCTCTCAACTGGTTTCGGGTATTCTCTGCCTTGTATTTGTAATTAAAAATTACCCTATGCTTCACTTTCAGGAGGGTGACAGAAAGGTTGATTTTAAATGCATAAAAGAGCTTGTTGGTAATGGTGTGCCAATGGCTCTTCAATGTTCAATTACTGCAGTTGGTTCTGTAATGCTTCAATCCTGTGTTAATACATTAGGCTCTAACGCAATTGCCGCAATGACAATTGGCGGTAAAACTCAGCTTATGATAGTTTTACCATCTGAAACAATCGGTATTACTATGGCAACATATTGCGGTCAAAATTTAGGTGCAAAAAAATACGGCCGAATTAAAAAAGGTGTGCTTAATGGTACAATTTTAGGAATTGCATATTCTTTTATGGCATTCTTTATTGCAAGATATTTAGGCTCATATATAGGACTTTTATTTATAGATGGAAGCGAAACCGCAGTTTTGGCTCTTTCACAAAGATTTTTAGATACTTGTTCGTGGTTTTACCCTGTTCTTACATTTATATTCATTTACAGAAATTCACTTCAAGGGCTGGGTTATGGCACAACTGCTATGTTTGCAGGATTCTTTGAACTTGCTGCCCGTGGTGGTGTAGGCTTCGGTTTTGTGTTAAAATATGGATTTGCGGCAGCGTGTTGCGCGAACCCTGTTGCTTGGTTTGCGGCAGATTTATTGCTCGTTCCTGCATATTTTGTGGTTATGAAAAAATTAAAAAGACAGTTTGGGAATGTCTCCCAAATAGAAGCAGGTGCTAATAATGATTGATTATAAGAGAATAGAAGACTGCGTAAAAAAAGCTGGAAAAATGGTTTTAAACGCAAATATGGAAAATGCATCTGTTGAAAAGAAAACAGGAGACGCGAATTTTTGCACAGAATATGATGTTAAAGTGCAAAATTTTTTGATTGATGAACTTTCAAAGATTTTACCCGAAGCATCATTTTTTGGTGAAGAAGATACAAATAATAATATAAAAGATTTAGAAAAAGAATATATTTTTTATATTGACCCTATAGATGGCACAACAAACTTTATGTTTAATTATTATCATAGTTCCGTTTCAGTTGGTCTCTCGCAAAATGGCGAAATGATAGCAGGCTTTGTTTATAATCCGTTTGTAGACAAGCTTTATAAGGCAATTAAAAATGAAGGAGCTCTTCTTAATGATAAAAAGCTTACGATGAGAGATTTATCAGTAGAAGAAGGCATTGTTGCTTTCGGTTGTGCAAGATATAACGAATGTGATGTAAATATATTATTTGAAACAGTAAAAGATTTATTTTTAAAAAGTCTTTCAATAAGAAGTGGCGGTTCTGCCGCAATTGATATAAGTAGAATTGCAGAGGGTAGTAACGTTATTTATTTGGAATACAGATTACAGCCTTACGATTTTGCCGCGGCTTCTGTAATAATAGAAGAAGCAGGCGGAATTATAACAAGAGTTGGTGGAGGCAAAATTTCATTAACCGAACCTTGCTCAATTTTAGCGGGTACCAAAAAAGCACACGCTGAAGTAATGAAAATTGCAAGTGAAAAGGGTTATAATTCGGATTTTTAAATTAACAAACATTGTCAAAAAATTTTATAAATATTTTCATTCTTTCAGAAAATAATATGATTACAAACGCAAACCAAATTTTCTAAAAGGAGTGAAAAGAAAATGGCATCAAAGAAAAATGTAGTTCCAGAAGCTCGTGAAGCTCTTAACAGATTTAAGATGGAAGCTGCTTCTGAGGTAGGCGTTAACCTTAAACAAGGTTACAACGGTGACTTAACATCTCGTCAGGCTGGTAGCGTTGGCGGTCAGATGGTTAAAAAAATGATCAAAGCTTACGAAGAAGGCATGAAATAAATCGATTCATAAATTCTATGAATAAAAAGGCGACAACTGAAATTTCAGTTGTCGCCTGATTTTATAGATTTTCAATTAAATGTGCTACTTGTTTATAAACGGGACTCTGTTTAATAGCTAAAAGTTCAGGAGAATTTTCGGGGTAATTCTCTAACATAATCTTAATTTGTTTGGCTAATTCGACAAGCTCTGGTGAAGCAGATAATTGCTTTTCTGCTTCGAGTTTTTTTTGTTCGTTTTGTAACTCTTCAAGCGTAATGTTTACAAGTTCTTTCATTTTCGGCTCTTCTGTAAGTGCCTGTCGGAGTAATCTGATTTTTTCTTTTATATCAGTGGAATCAATAGCTATTATAAAATAAATACTGAATCTGTGAAGAGCAGGGAGCGTTGAAAAAACATAATCATTTTCAAGAATTTCATCTTTGTATAAATTAGTAAGATAAAGTTTTGAAATGGTGTAAAATCTTTCTTTAAGTTGGTTTTTAAAAGAAATCGAAAACTCTTTATCAGAAGAAATTATTTCAGAAATTAAGTTGAAAGCAAATGAGAGTTTATTGAAATCTGTAAGTTGCTCATCATTGGTGTGCTTCAAAACAATGCCTTCACAAGAATTATAGTTTTCGGTTAAATCTTTAAATAATCTTTGAAGATGTTCCAATGGTATCTGATAAAATTTGTCAGGTAATTGGATATCAACAGATAAAAGTTTACAAAATGGCAAAGGAAAAATTTTATTGAATGAATCAATTTTATTGGCAAGTTTTATTATTTCTTGTTTGTTTTCTGCAGTAGAAATATTTGCATAAATTCCATATTCACAAGGGAGAACTGTAAATTTTTTTAATTGTTCTTTTTCTTGAGAATTACTGGAGAAAAATTTGAATAAAAAGTCATAAATATATTTATTATTTGGTTTTGAGTCATCATTTAATAATGGGACTAATGAACTTTCTATAACAGTAATTGCAGATTTATTATCTAAATTTGCAACAATGGAAAGCCACTCTGTAACAGTTGTAGGTAACGCATTTGAAAGATTTATAGATTTTAATGCACCAAGACAAGTGTCGGTGTTACCATTTTCTATTGCAGATTTTGTAATTATTATAGCAATATTATTTTGCGATAATTCATGTGAAAAGAGCATAGCAGAAATCATAGATTCAATACTGCTATTTAAGCGGTTTTTATTTCTTTTTATATTGTCAAAATAAATATTTCCGTACTTTTCAGCGGATACATACTCTTCTTTCTGGTAACAGAATTGAGTGTATAGATAGGTAACATCAATGAGTGTGAATAAAGAATCAGAAAGATTTTTAAATACCCAATCGAACCATTCAGATGCTTCAGTAAAATTCTCCATAACTGCGTATTGTAACGCTTTTCGTGCTATTGCAGGGGCAATATATTTCCAATCAGTAGAATTTTTGTTAAGTTTCTTTACAAAGTTCATTCCAAGAGTAGCTTTTTTATATTTCTCATTTTTTGAAATATGTGCTGATTCTAATAATTGAAGAATAACAGTTGCATCGTCTGGGTTTTTCTTGTATTCAATTTCCAATAAATTAAGATTTCTTTCTGCTTTTAGCTTTGAAAGATTTGAATCTATAGTTGCATAGCCATCGTGTGCAAAAATTGTGTTAGGTAGAGAAATACATTTGTTTAAATCAACATTATTTAATTTTTCGTGAATTGCACCTGAGTACCTTACTTGTGGCAATAACTTTACAATTCTTACAGCAGAAAAATCGTTGTACATTCCCTGTAAAGTAACAGAGGAATAATTTCTTTTAACAAAAGTAGCACAACTGTATTTCAGATTGTTTTCGTTAGTTACGAGAGCAACGAGTTCGTCTGGGGAAGATTCCAGATATTCATCAGCATCAATAGTTATAAACCATTTTCCTTTGCAACGGTCCATTACTGCATTTCTTGCTTTTGAAAAATCGTTTACCCAAGGGAAATCAAAAAGAGTATCTGCATATTTGGCTGCTATCTCTTTTGTATTATCGGTAGACCCAGTATCAGCGATTACTAATTCGCAAGGAATCGCGTTGCGTAATGGAGTTAACGCGTTTAAGCATTTTTCCAGACATCGTGATTCATTTTTTACTATCATACCAATAGATAAGAGTGGTTGAGCAGCCATAGCAAATACTCCCTTTAGAGTGATTGTTTATGAAATTGTAATTTTTTGTGAGCCTATTGTTGTACCGTCTGACGTCTGAATTGAGAATGTTACTGTGTAACCAGATGTATTTGTTGGTGGGTAAACAACAATCGCACTTGTGTTATCCTGTGAGAATGTCACATAACTTGTTGAAGTGTAATTGTACTGAGTTGTGTATTTGAGAGTGAGTTTTTCGCCATAATAAGTTTCGTCTAAAGCAATTATATGGAAATAAGCACTTCTCAAATGACTTACACTGTCAAGTGAAGTTTCTGTGTCAGTAGAAGATGTATTAACAAAGAATTTAAGTGCTGAATCTGAAGAAGCACCTAAAAGTTCTTGCTTTAAATCCGCGCTGTTTCTGTACTTGATTTTTGCTAATTCTTTTAGATATTTAACAGTTGTTTCATTATCTGATGTAAGATTTTCTGTTACATATAAATATTTTGCTTCGTTGATTTTTTCAGCTGAATCAGAATACTTTTTAATATCCGAAAGAATTTTAATTGCAACTTCGTATTTCTTGCTTTCAATTAAAGAAAGAGCTTTTCTGTAAGAACATTCCTTAATCATTTCGGCACTGTCGCCATAATCTTTCAAAGCAGTAAATAACTCTTGTGCTTTGTCATATTTACCTTTTTCAAGGTATTGCTTTGCAATTGAGTAATCACAAATTTGAATTTTTGTTTCAATATCAGTGTTATAGCCTTTTAATTCTTCGAGAAGTGATTTTGCTTCTGTGTAATTTTCAGCGTCAATAAGTAAAAGTGCATTCTGATATTTGCATTCTTTGATTTTTTCCTTACTGTCTTCGTATTCGCCGAGAGCAGTGAAAATTTCAATTGCTTCTGTGTAGTTTTTCTCTTCAATAAGCTCGAGTGCAGAGTTGTAACGTGTTTCTGCAATGTACCCTGGAATAAATCTTATTGCATTTACTGCAATAATAGCAACAATTAAAACAACTACAGGAATAATAATTTTTGCTTTGTTACCTTTTTTCTTAGGTGTTAAAGTAGTTTCTCTGTCAGGGTCATTTTTTCTTGCTCTGTCAAATTTTCTTGCAAGTTTCTGGAAGTTTTCATCTTCAGTATTAACAACTTTGATTTCTTTGAAACGCTCGTGTCTTGCAATGTCATCCTTTTCTTCCTGTGAAAGTTCAGGGTATTCCTGAGTTTTAGCAGTCTGAGATTTTTCAAGTGCTTCGTCAACTTCTGAAGCTTCTGTATTTACTTCAGTTTCAGGAGTATTTTCTTTGCTTTCGTAATTGAAAGGCGACTCTTCCTGTGTGCTTTCATTAGCGGAAGCGTTTGAATCAAAAATATCACCTATAACAAAATCAGTGTTAGGTAAATCCTGAACGGTGTCTGCTTCTAAAATTGGGTCATGTACTTCGTGGAATTGAGCAGGTGTATCCTCAAAACTTGTTTCAGATTCAACTACTTCTTCGATTTCTACATCATTTGTTATTTCTGTAATTTCTTCAATAACAGTTGCTTCTTCTTCGAGGTTAACTTCTTCAATTTCCACTATTTCTTCAGTTTCGGCAACTTCTTCAGTTGCTTCTGCTTCAACATCTTCTGTTTCAATCTGAATTTCTTCCTGTGGAGTTTCTTCTATAACTTCTTCTGACTCTTCTGCAATAATAATTACAGATTTAGTTATTTCTTCATTGTCATCTGCTTCGCCTTTTAAACTTTCTTCAAAGAAAGAGTAAGCAGTAATTTTAAGTTTTTCCGCAGTAGAAGCAGTACCCTGAATTGATGTATAGTTGCCTTCTTCAAGAAGTTCTGCTAAAAGAATAAAATTCTCTGCATTTTTCATAAGGAAGTCGTATTTTGCTTTGTTCTTTCTGAAGAACATAACAATGCAACGATAATAAATTTCAAGGTTTCTTATATCAGTAGTAAGAATACCTGTAAAAACTGTGTGAGAAGCAATATCTGACTTGATTTTGTTGAGTTTCTTCTCACCGATTTCGTCAGCAACTTCAGGTGTAACAAGGAAACAGTTTGAAAGGTTGTAAACCATTGTGTTTCCGTTGCGTTTATTATACGCATCAGCAAAATCTGACAGTTTACTTCTGAATTTCTTTGCTTCTTCCTGAATTTTTAATATTGTTGAAACAATAGTTTTAATTTTTTCTGCGTCTGCAGTTTCAAAAGCGTTTATATGAATTCTTGCTAAAGCAAGTTCTAATTTTTCTGCTTCATCATTAGCAATTTCAAGGAATTTAGGGAAGTCACTGTCAGGTACTAATTCACAAGCGAAAATAATCTGCTCGTAAACATCTTCTAAAGATGAAGAATCTTCATCAAGATTAAAGCCGTCACCTAAAGCCTTGTATAAAAGTGCAGTGTGGTTACTGCCATCACTTACAATGGCTTTCATAAGATAATCAGCAGATTCCTGAAGTTTACCTTCTTTATAATAATGAATTCCTAAAAGGAGATTTTCTTCTGCTTTTGAGTAAAACATACCACAACTTGAGCAGAAATAACCTTCTTCAGTTTTCTGTAAATAAGCGTTTTTACACTTTTCACAAATGATTTTTTCCATAGTTACCCCCGTAATAATTTTTAGATTGTACTATAAGAAATCAATATTCACTCTATAATAACATAAAATGCACACAATTTTCAACAATTTATTACAAAATAGTTTCAAAAAATATCAGAATTGAAAGAATTCAGAGAAAAAAGAGAAGTAATATTCTAATTTGGAATAATACTTCTCTTTTTCAAACTATTTAATAAAGAATTCGCATATTTCAATACCTTTGGTTTCTTCTGTTATAATTAAGTCAAGTGTACCATTTATAAAAAACTCTTTGTTGATTTTATAGGAAGCACTTAAAAAACCCTCGCAGAGCATTTCTTTATCAAATTGCTCATTTCTTTCACCACCGAAAGAAACACCTTCGTAAACGGTGTGACCGTTTGCAGTGATTTTCTGGTGAGTGTTTTTAGTGGAATGGTCTTTATAAATAACAGTAAGAGTATAATCTCTGTCTGAAAAACCACCGAGTTTTGCTCTGAAACTGAAATGGTCATAAACTTTCAGCATACTCATAGGCATTCTGCCATCATTATCAGGTCTGTCACCTTGGAAATTCATATAGAATTCGCCGTCTTGCTTTACGCCTAAAGCAACTAATTCGTGAAGTGCAACAGAGTAATAATATTCATCACTTGCAACTGAATTTCTGTTTATAAGACGGGTTATAAAAGAATCTTGCTCACTTTCAGGTAAACTCTCACAATAGTTGAGTCTATTTAAAAGCCAGAGTCTGTTGGTAACAGGGCGGTCAATAGTGTCGAGTGTTGCACCACGCTCCCAACCGTCTGTGTGGTAATGCTCTACATCAAGCTGAATACCAATAAGGTTAAAGAGTGTTTCACCCAAATCAAATATTTCTTTATGTAAGTCTTTGTGCCACTCAGGAAAATCAGTATTTAAAATGTCTTTTGATTTTTGTATTTCTGAATTTTTGAGATAATGTTTTGCATCTTCAATTAAAGTGTTTTCAAATTTCATTCTTTCAAGAACGAGTTTGTCGCAACAAGCTCTGAAATAAAGAAGTAAGAAGCGCCAGTTTTCTGAAAGAGCAGGGTAATCATTTTTTAATTCCCTGAATGCTCTGAATGTACTGTTTATGGACGGGTTATTGAGCGGATTACCTTCCCAGTTCTTTTCAAGACCCAAAATTGCCTCGGTAAGATATTCTGTATCAGTACCATAGAAAAAATATCGTACATAGTCATTTACTGCTTCGTTTAAAGGATATGTATCATCAAATTCAAAAAGTGACCAGATCATTTTATTAAGGTCATCGTGAACACCCTCTGAATAACTCACACTACCTAATGTGTAATGAGAAAAAAGTCTGTGAAGTGTATGAAATTCAACAGGTCTTGGGTTTACACTTTCTCTTGAAAGAGTTGAAGCAAATGCATAGTGCCAGTCGTCATTAAGAAAGTGAACAGGGTATTCGCACCTTAAATTATGAGTAATATCAGGGTAAAATCTCATGGGATATTTTTGTGGAGTTTTCGCCCTTAATTCGTGCATAGGGAATGCGTGGTTAGGGCCCATAATAATTCCGTCTATTTCTTCCGGTTCTTTTTCTAATTCTTCAATTAATTTGTCACCCCAGTCGTGATATTTATGGGGGGCTTGTGCTGACGGATAAACTTTAGCATTTTTGTGACTTTCTTTTAATGCTTTGCTTATTCTTTTTGTTCTTTCAATAAATTCATCAGCATAATATTCACCAGGGTCGCCACCGGGAATGAATAAATAATCAATTCTCGGAACTTTTTTATAAAGTTCACGACGTTTTTCAGTTGCCACTTCAATTGATTCGTCATCACAGTTCGGGTGCCATATAGATACATCCAAATCAACTGTATCTGCAAGGCGAGATGCTTCAATTAAAAATTCTTCTTCATCATATTTCATGAGGCAATTTCTCTTTGAAACGCCCTTTTCATAAGGCATATGCTCACAGGTGTTTGTTGTAAATGCCATCATATCTAAATAATAGTTGAAATACTGGTTATAATCCCACGCATCATAAGTGTTAGGAGTGGTGCGGTAACCAATCTGATGACCGCGGATTGCTTTTTTTGGTGTATATGTGCCATCTATATTTTTAATTAAAATGATTTTACTATCTTTAAACTCGCATTTTCTTAAAAAATGAGAGTAGGAGAAAATAAGACCACGGATTGTTTTTGCAGAGAATGTAAGGGTATTATTTATAAAAACAATGTTATAACAATCATTATTTTCAAAAGAATTCTCATCTTGCCAAAAAACTATATTAAGAGCATCTTGTGAACTGTCTGTAATAGAAACATTACGTTTGTTTAACTCATTTATAAAGTAACTAGAGGCTTTTACTTCAATATCATTTTTTGCAATAACACAGATTCTTTCAAAAATAAACTGCATAATATCACCCAATCTATGTGAATTTATACAACAATATTAACACATTATTAACTTCTTATCAAGAAATAAAATTTGTGTTGCAATTTGACAGTAGGGTATGGTAAAATCAAGAAAGATTTTAGAAAGAAGGCTAAGATATGACTTTCAGAACTTTTAAATGGTTTACACAAGTTGCGTGTTCACTTTTAAGACTTATTCCAAAAATGAAAAAGGGCGTTAAACTCAAAAATACTGGTGATATATCTGTTTACAAACCTTTTGTAGATGAAGAATTAAAAAAGTGGTTAAATCCACTTATGAAATCTGCTGGTGTTGATTTTGTTGTAAGCGGTAAAGAAAATATTCCCGAGAACGAGGCAGTAATTTATGTACCAAATCACCAAGGTCTTTTCGATATGCCAGCTCTTATTTTAAATACACCAACTCCTTGCGGTTTTATATCTAAAATTGAACTTAAAAAGGTTCCGATTGTCAGAACATGGATGTGGCTTCTTGACTGTGTGTTTATTGACAGAGAAAATAAACGCGAAGCAAGAGTTGCTTTAAAAGAAGCAATAGAACTCATAAACAAAGGCAGAAGTATGGTAATATTCCCTGAGGGCACCCGTTCCCGTGATGGTATTCCGTTGCCATTTAAATCAGGCGTTATGATGATTGCCAAAGAAACTAAAGCAAAAATTGTACCTGTTGTGCTTGAAGGTATTATTGAACGTTTTGAAGGCACAAAAAATATTACACCTGGCACAGTAACTGTGAAATTTTTAGAAGCTATTGAAACAGAAAATCTTTCAAGAGATGAAATGAAAGCAATGCCTGAAAAAATTAGAGAAAAAATTGTTGCAGTTTTAAAAGAAGACGGAGCAATTCCAGATGTTGCAGAATAAAAAGAAGTCGGAGTGAATTTTTTGTTCACTCCGATTTTTATTTTTTGAAAAGAATAATTCCACCAATTGCAAGTGCCACACCAAGAAGTTTTGACCATTCAAAATTAACTTTGTCTGTGCCAAAAAGTCCAAAAAGTTCAATTAAATAAGCCACTAAAATCTGTGCGGTAACTATTATCATAACTGCACCCGCAGGGCCGAGTCCTGCCATACTCTTAATGACAGTGTAAGTAATTAAAGCACCCATTACACCGCCTAAAAGCATATATTTGTTGTTGATTGCGAAAAGTGACGAAAAAGTACCGTCACGGCCCGTAAAGAACCACGCGAGAATACAGAATAAAAATGCAGTAAGTTGCACAAAAGAAGCAGAAACCCATATAGAAGTCTGTTTGGTTACACCTTCGTTAAAAACACCCTGAATGCTCATTAAACAAAATTGTATTACCACAAGAAGTAATTGGTTTAGCGGGTAAATTGAAA
>CALAEU010000144.1 GCA_937891215.1 uncultured Clostridia bacterium | reverse complement strand
ATCAAAAAGTTTGATGCAATATGCAGAAAGCTTATTCACAGACATCCGCATGTTTTTGGTGATGTAACCGTAAGCAGTACAGAAGATGTTTTAAGCAATTGGGATACTATAAAGCGTCAGACTAAAAGTCAAACAACTCAAAGCGTGGCTATGGCAGCAATTCCAGATACATTTCCAGCACTTATGAAAGCACAAAAAGTTCAGAGTAAAGCGAAAAAGGCAGGTTTTGACTGGCCAGATGCATCGGGTGCTTTTAATAAAGTGCTTGAAGAAACAGAAGAACTCAAAGAAGTTTTTAATTCTGACAACAAAGAAAGAATAGAAGACGAACTTGGTGATTTACTCTTTTCAGTAGTTAATGTTGCTCGTTTTTGCGATTGTAATGCAGAGAGTGCATTAGAGAAAGCAACAAAGAAATTTATGAGAAGATACACTGAAGTTGAGCGTTTGGCAGAAGAAAAAAACATAGATATGAAAACTTCTTCTATTGAAACACTTGACAAACTTTGGGAATCTGTTAAAATGTTAGAGAGATAAAAATGTCCAAATTGAAGGCGATAAATAAATTTGCCTTTTGGTAATAAAAAAATCAATTATTTTAATTGGAGGATTTAAAAATGAACAAAACAGATTTAGTAAATGCAGTAGCAGCTTCTGCAGAACTCACAAAAAAAGACGCAGCAGCAGCTGTAGACGCAGTTTTCGGTGCAATCGAAGGTGCTCTCGTTAAAGGTGACAAAGTTCAACTTATCGGCTTTGGTACTTTCGAAGTTCGTGAAAGAGCAGCTAAAGAAGGCCGTAACCCAAGAACAGGCGAAACAATCAAAATCGCTGCTTCTAAAGTTCCTGCATTCAAAGCTGGTAAAGCTCTTAAAGATGCAGTTAGCAAATAATTTTACTTATTAAATAAAAAGCAGAGAAGTTTTTAAAACTTCTCTGCTTTTTATTTTTATAAACACTTGCAATTTGTATTAAAAATATATACAATAAGTTTGTTAAAATTTTTAGTAAGAGAGATATGGCTATGAAATATTTGAACGAACATTTTAAATTAGTTGAAGAAAAATTAGGTTTTCCAAAAGAAGCAGTTGAACTCTTCGAGAAAATTGCTTTGAAAATTGAAAACAGTAAAAGTTTCAGTGAAAAGTTTCAGAAAACACTCGATAAATACTTAACACCTGAAGCACACGATTTTGGCGATATGTGTGACGATATGAAAAAACTTGCTTTTCGTTACAGAGTTAAAGAATACAGTCTCACTTGTGTGTGGCTTATTGTTGCAAGTGAAAAAATGTTAGCTCTTTACAGAGAAAAAGGCATTGATGAGAACATTTATTGGGATTCAATGATGGACATTAAATATAAGTTCAAGGAATGCGTAGAATGTAAAGAAGTTTATGGTATTTTTGTTGGTAGTTGGTACACGGGGTTCTATGAACTCAATCGTTTTGCATTAGGTCGTTTTCAGTTTGAAAATTCTACATTTGGTGCAGCAGATGAGTTTATAACAAGTGCAGGTATAAAAATCAAAAGAGGCGACAAAACTGTTGGTTTCCACATTCCGTCAAGCGGTGTGCCACTCACAGACGAAGTTCGTTTTGATGCTTATAAAAAGGCTTATGAATTTTTTAAAGACCAACGCAGAGAAGATGGACTTTTAATATTTGAATGTGGTTCATGGCTTCTTTACGAGGGCAATAAAGAAATTTTACCAGAAAACTCAAATACAGTTAAATTTATAAATGATTTTGAACTTGTTAAAAGTGAAGCAAAAGATAAATTTAACGATGCTTGGAGAATTTTTGCAAAGTCAGGTTACAAATCACCAAAACATTGGTATGATGACACATCAATGCGCCGTGCTTTCAAACAACACGTTTTAAACGGGGGCAAAACAGGTAGCGGACACGGAGTTATTGTTTTTGATGGAGAGAAAATAGTAAAATAGAAAATAGAAAACAGGAAGCAGGAAACAGGGCTTCGCAATAAACAAATTCACCTATCATTTAAAGTTGGTCAAGTAATCAACTAAAAATGATAGGTGTTTTATTTTCAACTGCTTTCTGCTTTCTGTTTCCTGTTTCCTGAATTTAAAGTTTCACTTTAAATTCCTGTGGCAACTTATTTTCTGGTATAAAACAAAGCGAAGTGTCTCCTGATGAAGTATAGAATGTTACAAAGTAACCACTGTCTGTATCATCTTGCTCGTAAGCGGTGTAAGCATATCTTAAAAGTTTTTCTACATCTTTTGCTTCATTGGTAACAAAACCGTCAAACTTCGTGTCAATAGTGGTGGAATAACGGCGCCAGTCATCTATTACAGGGTTTCCGTGTTCGTCAACATTTGTGTAAGTGCTTGAAGTGTATGTTGTCATAAAATATCTTGAGAAATAGTGTTGTATGTCGCCAAATTCAGAAACAAAAGCACCTTTGTAGGCAACAGATGCAGGAATGATTTTTGCAGAAACAAAATCAGGTGTTTTTGTGAGCTCATCGTAAAGTTTAAAATCTTTAATAACTTTTATTGTTTCTGTCATATCAGGAGTGATTACAAAGAACGGAGTAGGATTATACTGACTTGAAACATAAAAATCTACTTTGTCAGAAGAAAAACCATTCATAGTAATTTTAGTCTTTTTGAGTTTAACTGGTTCTTTTTTATCTGTTGTTTCATCAGTAGACCAACCATTTGCATTATCTATAATACTCCAATAAACATTGCTCCAGTTACCCTCAAATTTCATAAACGCAATAGGGGTTGAATCAGGGTAATATTTGTCTGTAACAGAACGATTGCTTAAATCATTGTAAAGTGCATTTAAAAGTTTTTCTCTGTCTTTGTCTGCTAACTCAACGAATGCATAAGAATCAAGATATTTAGAGTAAATATTGAGTGTTGAAGAAGAATCTCTTAGAGAGAATTGTGCGTTAGAAATGTTTTGTTCTTCATTGGTTAATTCAATACCGTTTTTAGGGTCTGGCATTTTAATTGTGCCTTTGAATAAAGTGTATAAAGCATCTTTAAAATACTGACTTTCTTCAATGTAAAGTAATGCTCTGTGTGCTTCAGGTGTAGAAGTTTTAAAGTTACGTTTGAAAGAAGTTCCGTCCTTTAATGTGTAACAGAATTGAATCGAAGTTTTTAAAGACCTGTCATCTTCTTCTGAATTTGCAAGTAATTTGTGTGCTTTAAGTGCAGCGTTTATATCACTTTCAGCAGTCATTTCACCTGTAAGTACACTCGGATTATTTAAGAAATATAAATTATGGTCAGTTATAAAGTGAGAATCTTCACCGAACAAGCCATATTGTGCAGTTTCACCTACAATTGAAACAGAAACACTTTTAATTCTTTCAGTTTCGGGGAGTTTTTCAGAATAACCGAAAAGACCTGTGTTCATAGAAACAACAAAGAGAGAGACGGCAACAAGTCCAACAGGTAATTTGTAAAGGCCACGAACGAATTTCTTTAAATCTCTTAAAACTGCAAGTTCAAGACCTAAGTGGATTAAAATAAAGCTGATAGCACCTATAATAATACCAACTAATAGTTTACTTGAAACTGATACAACAAGTGCGAAAGCAAAGAATGCAGCAAGTAATGAAACAAAGGTGTTTAAAATTCTGTTAGTGCCTATAAAGCCTGCAATTTCAGCCTTACGCTTGTTGTAAAGCTTAATACCCAAAAATGCAATGGCTACTATGAAA
>CALAEU010000143.1 GCA_937891215.1 uncultured Clostridia bacterium | reverse complement strand
TCTGAAGACGGTTATTTCTGTTAATAACTCTTCTGTAAAGGTCATTAAGGTCAGATGTTGCAAATCTGCCACCATCAAGCTGAACCATAGGACGTATATCTGGTGGAATAACTGGAATTGCGTCAAGAATCATCCATTCAGGACGGTTGCCTGATGCACGGAAAGCCTCTGCAACCTCAAGTCTTTTAAGAAGTCTTATCTTCTTCTGACCAGCAGCATCCTGAAGTTCCTCTTTCAATGCTACGCACATTGCATCAACATCAATTTCTGAGAGAAGTGTCTGAATTGCTTCTGCACCCATACCAGCTTTAAATGAATCGGCATCATATCTTAATACCATATCATCATATTCTTTGTCGCTTAATATCTGGTATTTCTCAAGTGGAGTATCACCTGGATCAATAACAATATACTTTGCGAAATAAAGAACTTTTTCAAGGTCGCGGTGAGATATATCAAGCATAAGACCCATTCTTGATGGTGTACCCTTGAAATACCATATATGAGAAACAGGGGCAGCAAGCTCAATGTGACCCATTCTTTCGCGTCTTACTTTATTTTTTGTGATTTCAACGCCGCAGCGTTCACAAACCTTACCTTTATAACGGATTCTTTTGTACTTTCCGCAGTGACACTCCCAGTCCTTAGTAGGTCCGAAAATTTTCTCACAGAAAAGACCATCTCTTTCCGGTTTAAGGGTACGGTAGTTTATTGTTTCGGGTTTCTTAACTTCACCGTATGACCATTCTCTGATTTGCTCCGGTGAAGCAAGACCGATTTTTATTGATTCAAAATCTATGTTATTATCTTCAACTGTTTCAACTTTTGAAGCGTATGCCATATATGAATTACCCTTCTTCCTTATTTTATTTGCAGAACATTAAATTATTCATCCATATCGTCAGCGAAACCGAAGTCATCGTCGTCATCTTCGTATCCGAAATCGTCATCCATTGCGAAGTCATCTTCTTCAAATTCAGAATCAGGTATATAATCTTCGCCTTCACTGTCTTTGATTCCGTAGCCTTCTGCACCTTCTGCATCGTTAACATTGCTGAATGCTTCATCGTCAACATTCGGAAGATTAATTTCATCATCAAAGTTCTGTTTTAAATCAATTTCGTTATTGTCTTTGTCAAGTACACGAATATCAAGACCGAGTGACTGAAGTTCTTTAATAAGAACCTTGAATGACTCAGGAACACCTGATTTCGGAACATTAAGACCTTTAACGATTGATTCGTAAGTCTTAACACGACCAACAACGTCGTCTGACTTAACTGTAAGAATTTCCTGAAGAGTATATGCAGCACCATAAGCTTCAAGTGCCCAAACTTCCATTTCACCGAAACGCTGACCACCAAACTGAGCTTTACCGCCGAGTGGTTGTTGTGTAACGAGTGAGTAAGGACCTGTTGAACGAGCATGAATCTTATCGTCAACAAGGTGGTGGAGCTTAAGGTAGTACATAACACCTACAGTAACAGGATTGTCGAACTGACGACCAGTTCTACCATCTGTAAGCCATGTTTTACCATCTGTTGAAAGGTTTGCTTCAGAAAGTAAATCACGGATATCGCTTTCGTGAGCACCGTCGAATACAGGTGTCATAACCTTAAAACCAAGTGCACGGGCAGCGTAACCCAAGTGAACTTCAAGAACCTGACCGATGTTCATACGAGATGGAACACCAAGTGGGTTAAGAACGATATCAAGTGGAGTACCGTCTGGTAAGAATGGCATATCTTCCTGTGGGAGAATACGAGAAACAACACCCTTGTTACCGTGACGACCAGCCATCTTGTCACCAACGCTGATTTTACGTTTCTGAGCTATATAACAACGAACAACTTTATTAACACCAGGGTTAAGTTCGTCACTATTTTGTCTTGTAAATACTTCAACCTGAACAACAACACCATATTCACCGTGTGGAACGCGGAGAGATGAGTCACGAACTTCTCTTGCTTTTTCGCCGAAGATAGCTCTTAAAAGTCTTTCTTCAGGAGTAAGTTCTGTTTCACCCTTAGGTGTAACTTTACCAACAAGGATATCTCCTGAGTGAACTTCTGCACCAACGCGGATAATACCCTCTTCGTCAAGATTTGCGAGAGCATCTTCACCAACGTTTGGAATATCTCTTGTGATTTCTTCAGGTCCGAGTTTTGTATCTCTTGCTTCTACTTCGTGTTCTTCGATATGAATTGATGTATAAATATCTTCACGAACAACTCTTTCGTTAAGAAGAACGGCGTCTTCGTAGTTGTAACCTTCCCATGTCATAAATCCAACAAGGGCATTTTTACCAAGAGAAATTTCACCTTGTGAAGTTGCAGGACCGTCTGCGATAACTGTACCTTCTTCTACCTTTTCACCAATTTCTACAACTGGGCGTTGGTTCACGCAGGTACCCTGGTTTGAACGCATAAACTTAATAAGGTCGTAAGTATCAACTTCACCTTTATCTGTTGTAACTTCAACTGTTTTAGCACTTACTGCAGTAACTGTACCTGCACGTTTAGCAAGAACAACAACACCACTGTCAACAGCAGCTTTGTATTCCATACCAGTACCAACAATAGGAGATTCTGTTTTGAGAAGCGGAACTGCCTGACGCTGCATGTTTGAACCCATGAGTGCACGGTTGGCGTCGTCGTTCTCAAGGAATGGAATCATTGAAGTAGCAACTGAGAATACCATTTTTGGAGAAACGTCCATATAGTCGGCAACAGTAGGAGCAACTTCTCTGAACTCGTCACGATAACGAACTGTAACACGGTCATTGATGAAGTGACCATCTTCTGAAAGTGGTTCGTTAGCCTGTGCAACGCAGTAGTTATCTTCTACGTCAGCTGTCATATACTCAACTTCGTCGAGAACTTTACCAGTTTTCTTGTCGATTTTACGGAACGGAGCTTCAATAAATCCGTATTTATTGATTCTTGCGAATGTTGCAAGATATGAAATAAGACCGATGTTAGGACCTTCAGGAGTTTCGATAGGACACA
>CALAEU010000142.1 GCA_937891215.1 uncultured Clostridia bacterium | reverse complement strand
TCGTAGTGGTGACCAACAATTTGTTCAATTGTAGTGAACGCTGCATCAATAGGGCCGTCACCAATACCGATAGCCTGTTTGTTTTCGCCATCTTTTTCAAGTGTGATTTGTGCAGATGAGGTAATAATATTACCTGTATTTATAACATAATCAACTAATTTATAAGCAGGTGTAACCTGAAGTGCAGTTGTTGCAACAATAGCGTCAAGTTCTTTGTTTGAAATTGTCTTTTTACTTGCAACAGATTTAAATCTTTCAAATACTTTTGCACTGTCTTCGTCAGATAAATCGTAACCTAAATTTTTAACTGCTTTTAAAACAGTTTCCTGTGAATCATTTTCAGTTAAGTTGAATTCAGTTGCAGGTATGCTACTTGTGGTTTCTGTAACTGAAACAATGTGTTTGCCATCTGCAATTTTTGCAACCTGATTTATAATTCTTAAAAATTCGTTGTATTTGAGTGAGCAACAAATATCCAATTTGTCACCGTTGTTTCTTATAATATTTGAAACAGTTACAATAGATGTGACATTTGCATTGTTTGAAGCACATTTGATTTCTGTTGCACCGTGTGTAACTGCAAGCATAGAAGAAGCCGCCGCACATCCGTTTGTGTCTTCGCACATAACACCTAAATTAACAGTTTCAAGTTCAGGAATTGCTTTAATTGTTTCTTCAATGAAGTTTATAAATGCGTCAGGGAGCATAGATGCTTCGTTGTCGCAAATTGTAATTGTTTTAGCACCTGCTTCAATTGCTGTTTTAATAGTAGCAACTAAAACATCACTTTCTGCTCTTGTTGCGTCAATTGCAACAAATTCAACATCACTGCAAAGTGAAGCAGATTTTTCAACCAATGATTTAATAAGCTCAATCATTTTAGGAGCTTTCTTGTGGTAGGTGTATTCCATTCCGACAGGGGAAATAGGGAGTGCTACAGAAAGTCTTGGTTTAGAGGCGGATTTAATTGCATTGTATGTAAGTTCAACACTTTCAGGAGTTGTGCCAACCTGAACACTCATAATACTGTTCTTTAAAAATGCACAAGCGGTTTTTAAAAGCAGTGTGTCTGTTTTTTCATTTTCAATTGCAGGGAATTCAACAACATCAACATTTGCACTTTCTAAAAGTCGTGCAATTTCAACTTTTTCTTTGAAGCTGAGTGTTGCTTCATTACCTTGTGATTTAAGTAAAATTGTACGGTCTGAAATTCTGATTTTGTTCATAACAGTAATCCTTTCAAAAGTATGATTATTATATTGATATGTATTGATTTTTTATTTTGTGTGGTATCAGGGAAATAAAAAACCCGAGTCAAAGCATAAAAACTTTTGACTCAGGGACGAATTTTAAATAATCCGCGGTACCACCCCGCTTACTGCAAAAACGCAGTCACTCATTAAGACTCAACTAAGTCCGTAGCCATGGTAACGGGGCAACCGGAACCTCTTACTCACGAAAATTCGCTTCTGAAGTTCTGCTCTGGAACGAGACCGCACTACTGAAACATATCGGCTCACACCAACCGCCGACTCTCTGAAAAGTTTTACTCAGAAATGCGTAATTCCTTCAATGCATTTATCAATATGTGAAGTATAATAACACTTGAAATGTTTGTTGTCAAGGTTTTTTTTAAAATAAAAATAAACAAAAGTGTCATTTATCCAACAAAAAATCGAAAAAATGTTAAAAAACAAGGTTATTATTCCTAAAAAGAACAAATTTCAAGTAAATATATGGTAAAGTTAAATTATTAACAAGCAATTTGATTGTTTGTACATTTATTGAAATGAGGTATCGTTATGAGAACCACACTTAAAAGAAGACTTTTAAGACTTACTTGCATAAGCGTTGTTGTGGCATCAATGATTGTTACAATAGCGGCAGAAATCGGGATTTTTTCCTTGTCCAACGCAAATACAAAACAGAATGGTTTAACAGTTACTTCTATTGCAGAAAAGACTTTTAATGAAGAAATTATTTATCTTAGCGAATGTCTTTTGGAAGCGGAAGAAAATCTTGAAGGTGACGCAACTTTTGAGAAAGTTTTCTTCCACGGTAAATTTGATGGTTATGATTACAGTGCGGTTAATGATGTTATAGAATCTGCCAATACCGAATATATGGTAGTTGCACCTTATGTCACAAACGAAGCAGGTGACAATGTAACACTTGTTGCTTTAAAGCGCGATGATGGAATAATTATAGGTGAGTTGGCAGAAGATTATTTCAGTGCGATTTTAGGTGCGTTGAAATTACACGAAACAGATATAGGTTTTGTTGTAGATGCAAAAGGCAGAATAGTTCTTTCTGCAGATTATGATGTTGACACAACAAACAATAATCTTACTGAAAACTTCGGACTTTCTGGTGTAGCAGAAAATTTAGCAGTACCTGAAGCTACTGTTTCGACTGCGAAAAATGAAGCAGGTAAAATGACTGTTGCGCAGACAGCAGTTTCAGAATATGGTTATTCAGTTGTTTACGGTACCAGTGAAAACGCTACATACAAACAGGCTATTTCAATAGGTGTTGCATTAATTGTTATTGTTGCAGTTCTTTTCTGCCTTGCTTATTGGGTAGGTCAGTTGATTGCAAAGCAAATTGCAACACCAATTGTGAACACAACAAACAGACTTGTTCGTGTTGTTGAAGGTGACTTGCACGGTGAAACACCTGTTACACATCGTGGTGACGAAACTCAGGTGCTTAACGATGCTATGGTTAATACAATTAAAGATTTCTCTGCTTACATAAAAGATATTGAAAGATTTTTGTCAGAACTCAGTGAGGGTAACTTGAATGTTACAAGCGACCTTGAATACAATGGTGACTACAGAAAAATCAGAGAAGCACTTACTAAAATTCGTAACAATCTCAATGCTACTATTTCCGGTATTAAAGAAGTAAGTCAACAGGTTGCTTCAGGTTCGGATGCGCTTTCAACATCTGCCCAACTTCTTGCACATAATACTTCACAAGAGGCGGCAACTCTTGAAGAAATCAGTTCAATGACAAATGATATTGAGACTAATGTCGGCAAAAACGCAAGTGCTACTGTTGAAGCATCCCGACTTCTCAAAAATGTAGTTGCTACTGTTGAAACCGGTAGTAGAAAAATGACTGAAATGAAAGAGTCTATGGATGAAATTCAACGCTCATCTGAAGAAATTGAAAAAATTGTTAAGATGATTGATGATATCGCATTTCAGACAAATATTCTTTCTCTTAATGCGGCAGTTGAGGCAGCGCGTGCAGGTGCCGCAGGTAAAGGTTTTGCGGTTGTTGCAGACGAAGTAAGAAACCTTGCAGCAAAATCTGCAGAAGCAGCTAAAAATACAATGGTACTTGTTGAAACGAGTTCCCGTTCGGTTAAACTCGGTGGTGAATTGACAAATGAAACCGATGAATCACTTAAAGCAATTCACACTTCAATTGGTCAGTTTGCAGGTCTTATGGATGGCATTACAGAATCCTCTAAAGAGCAGGAAGGGGCAATCAAGCAGATTACCTTAGGTATTGAACAACTTGCAAATGCTGTTCAATCTAACTCTGCTACCGCAGAAGAAAGTGCTTCATCTACAAATGAGCTTAACAGACTTGCTGGAACACTTAAAAATGAAGTTGAGCATTTTAATGTATGATTAATTGGACCCGATGGTATTGAGTGCCATCGGGTCCAATTAATTTTAGGTTAATTCAAAAATATAAGTATCGTGCTTTTGCATATTTAAAGTTATAATATCTGTTTCGCAATCTGGTAAACCAGTACCGAAAAGCGATTTGATTTTGTATTTTTTCGGCAAAGCAATTTTTACTTCACCACCATTTATAGTATGTATACCTAAAAATCCGTTGCCACAATAAATAACATTATCCTGTGCATTGTAACAGTGAACACCATTCGAAATTAAAATTTCACGAAGCTCATTTTTTTTGTAAAAATGTTTTTCGGTAGATGTTTCTATGTATGGTATATTATGTTTTTTGCATAACTCAATTGCATTTTTACCACTTTCAGATGGCAGAGGAGCGGTGAATATTGCAGATTTGTATTTGTGTAGGATTTTCTCTGCATCTTCTACCATACATTGCTTAAAAGGAATACCGCTGTTACCCATTTCTGTTCTTGTTATGTTTACAGAGTGGCAGAATTCACTTTGCCTTGGGTTATTAAGATATGCTTTTTCGTCTATAAACATTACAACTTCTGCTTCAGGGAAATTGTCACTGTTTTTGGTTTTGGAAGACTCTGCAATTTCTTTCATTTTCTTTAAATCTTCCATAATCTCTTTATCTTCGTACCATCCGCCCCACATATCAAACCACCATACACCAGAGCCTTTTGTTAATTGGTGGATATATGCTTTTCGGATTGCAGAAAGCGAAAGTTCTTTTGTAGGCGGTCCGCACCACACAGTTTTATTACCATTATCATCTGTAAGTAAAAGAATATCGTCAGGGTATTTTCCAGGTCTTGAAGCCTGCATTCTTTTTGTAAGGTGAGTTCTTATATCACACTCAACAAAATAAAGTTTATTATGAATTTTTAAAGACTCGTTCGCAATCATATCACCCCAGTCAATGCCTAAAGCTCTGTTGTTATCATAAGCACAGGGTGACGAGAAGAAATCTATAAAAGGTGAGTCTATTATAAATCTTAAGCCGTGAAGACCAAGAAGAATGTCATTAACAAAAGCATTGTAACCATAAAATGTGCCGACTATCTGCTCGTTATTTACACATTCTTTTAAAGTCTTTGCAAAATGCTCAATTGTTTTTGCAGTCATTTCAGAATAAAATTCACCATAATAACTTACAGTTTCGTTGAAATCAGGGCTAATCAAATCATTTTTTGTTAATAAAGTTGTATTTGTTTTACCGTACTTTTCTTTTAGCCATTTATTGAATTTTTTTAGCCCCATTTCAGAAAATGAACCGGTATAATCAAACGGCATCCATTCTTGTGTTAGACCACCGCAAAATTGATAGCCCACGATATTATCGGCATAGAAAGAAGAACGGATATGAGAAACAAGCTGTTTTAAAAATGAAGCACCATCATTTAAGAATTTATCTGAAAATAAAGATTCTCTGTTACCGCTTGGTGTTTCAACAGTTTCGTATGGGTTTTCGTCAATCCAATTTTGAGGCATAGCAATATTTATTCTTGGGAAAATCAAAGCATCAGGACATGCTTTTAGTATCTTTCTGACAATACTCTCAAATTCACTGTAATCGGGTTCATCATTTTCAAAAACACCTGTATAAAAAGGTGAAAAATTTGATGTAGTGTTTATTGCTAAATCTGTAAAAGAGATGTTTATAAAAAACATTTTGTAGTCGTGTTTTATAAAATCCGAAAATCTGCCACATTCCTCAAAATATGTAGTGTAGGCAAGTGGATAGTGAAGCTTACCGTTTACAGATATAAATGGTTTACCGTTTTTATATTCGATATGAGTTTTTAACACGAAATCACCACCGCTTTAATCAATTTCTTTTTGCGATTTTTTGTAAATTGTATTTGCTATTTGGTAGAGTAAAATAGAAAAAATAATTGTAAGTGTTGGCATAATAAGTCCATAAAATTTATGTTCTTCAATAGGCTTTAGTATAAGCATAGTAGAATAACCAGGTAGAGATAATATTCCAAAAATCAGACCAGTCCAAGCAAGAGTATGTTTAACTATACCTTTTTTACAAAAAATTATAAGCATACCATAATTCACAATAGATAATATAAGATATAAAGAATCAGGAGTATATTTTAAATCAAAAAAGCTTGAAAAAATAGCATAAATCACAATAAGAACAGAAAGAGAAAGGAACCCTGTGAAAGCTGTTTTATTTCTTTCATGTACTATCATTTCATCCTTTTCGATTTTTTCACTTGACTTGCTAAACGGGTCAAAAGAAAAAACATCCCTCAATAAACTAACTTTTTTCATTTTTGTTTCATTATTTGTTTTCATTATTTTCATCCTCCCAGAAAATTTCGTCTAAGGTTTTATCCAACACCTTACAAATAGAAATGCATAAATTAAGTGTCGGATTATAGTTACCTTTTTCAATCATATTGATTGTTTGTCGTGTTACGCCTACAAGGTTAGCTAGTTCTTCTTGTGATAAATCTTTAGCAACTCTTGCGACCTTTAATTTTAAATTTTTCAACTGAACACCCCTTTCATATTACAAAGAGTATCACATATTATTCTAAATGTCAAGTATATTTTACAAAAAGTTAAATGAAATAATTTCGAGCTCGAAAGTTGTATTGAATATCTTTGACTTTTAGGGATTTTTGTGTAAAATATAAGTATATTAATAAAAATAATATTTTAAGGAGTGTTTACTATGGAACTTAAAGGTTCAAAAACTGAAAAGAATTTAATGGAAGCATTTGCAGGTGAAAGCCAGGCAAGGAATAAGTACACTTATTTTGCTTCCGTTGCTAAAAAAGAGGGGTATCAACAGATTTCTGCTATTTTTGAAGAAACTGCAAATAACGAAAAAGAACACGCAAAAATGTGGTACAAAATACTTGCAGGCGGTATTGGCACAACAGAAGAGAATCTTCTTTCCGCTGCTGAGGGAGAAAATTACGAGTGGACAGAAATGTATGCTCAATTTGCCAAAGAAGCTCG
>CALAEU010000141.1 GCA_937891215.1 uncultured Clostridia bacterium | reverse complement strand
TTGCAAAAATTTTTTCGTTTTATGCTACGAACAAATCTCACCACTCGACGTACCTATGTACGCCTTCGGGCAAGCAAAAACAAGACTGAGGCCTTGTTTTTGTTCGATTTATCCGTTCTGCATCTTTTTTTTCTATCCCCTAAAAAGAGGCTGTAAAAAAACTTGACGTTTTTTACAGCCTCTTTTTGATTTTTCATAACTTATTGCTCAACTGTGTAAACACTAACTTTTTTACGGTCTTTGCCAAGGCGTTCAAAACGAACCTGACCGTCAACAAGAGCAAATAATGTATCATCTTTACCCTTACCAACGTTTGTGCCTGGGTGGATTTTTGTACCTCTTTGTCTTACAAGGATGTTACCTGCAAGAACGTGTTGACCGTCTGCACGTTTAGCACCAAGTCTTTTAGACTCTGAATCACGGCCGTTACGTGTAGAACCCATACCTTTTTTATGAGCAAATAATTGGATATTAATCTTAAGCATTCGTTACACCTCCGTAAGTGTTTCTAAAAACTTCGGATAATCTTCTGCCAAACTGTCTAAATGAAGTTTTAAACCGAGTAAGATATCCTTTGTGATATGTCTTTGTTCCTTATTAACCATAAGTTTCATTTTTGCCTCACTTACTTCTATTTCTGCGTTAACGCCTATAACCTCTGTTATAGTGTTAGCAGTCATATAAGCTGCAGAAGAAACTGAAGCACAAACAATGTCTTCGCCTTCAGAAGCAAATCCAGAATGACCTGAAATTAAGAAACCGTAAGGAACATCTGAGTCAAAATAAAAAGTTGCTTTTGTCATTACGCATTGATAGCTGAAATTTCAACCTTTGTGTATGGTTGTCTATGACCCATCTTGCGCTTTTCATTTTTCTTTGGTTTGTAAGTAGCAACAACAATTTTCTTGCCTTTGCCATTCTTAATAACCTTTGCGCCAACAGAAGCACCGTCCACGTATGGAGCGCCAACTTTAAGTCCGTCTTCTGCGCCAATTGCAATAACTTTATCAAAAGTTATTTCTGCGTCAGCTTCAACGTCGAGTTTTTCGATGAAAATAACATCGCCATTCTCAACTTTGTATTGCTTACCGCCTGTTTCAATGATTGCGTACATAGTTTTTACCTGCTTTCTTTCAGTCTCGCTAACAAGGCACACTCATGTGTTTGTGAGGATATACCTCGCCCTTAATATGCGGCGAATGATATTTTAGCAGATGGAAAACAATTTGTCAAGGGGTGAAAATAATTTTGTTACCCAAATTATTTTCAGAAATCAGAAACTAGGAATTAGGGCTTCGCAAAAATGAAAACATCCTATCATTTAAAGTTGTTTTTCAGTATCAACTAAAAATGATAGAATGAAGTTATTTCTATAACACCTAATTCCTAGTTTCTAATTCCTAGTTCCTTGGTTATATCCTCCGCCAGTTCTGCATGAAAAATCATCTTTTCACCACTCGTCGGGTGAATGAATTCTGCTTTGCCACAATGAAGACCAGGGCGAGAAAGATTTTCTGTAATTTCGCCACCATACATATCGTCCCCAATAAGTGCAAATCCGATTGAAGAAAAATGTACTCTTATCTGGTGAGTTCTGCCTGTTTCTATATTTACCTTTAATAATACTCTGTCGCCATTTCTTTTTTCGACCTGCCAATGAGTAGTAGCGGGTAAAGAATCCTCTCTTGTGGAAGAAACTGCCCTCAATGTTTTATTCGGGTCAGGGCGGTAGATTGGTGTATCAATAGTACCACTATCAGAAATATTACCTTGTACAAGTGCATAATATGTTTTTTCAATTTTACCATTTAACCTGAATGCAGAAAGTGAATTTTTGGCAAAAACAATAACACCTGAAGTACCTTTGTCAAGTCTGCCTATTGCTCTGCCTGCTGCTTCGCTTCCACCATTCTTTATAATGTAATTTGCAACACCGTTTGCAAGTGTACCGTTAGGGTGGCGTCTTGTAGGGTGTGCAGAAATTCCTGCTGGTTTATTTAAAACTAAAATATCCTCATCTTCAAAAATAATATCTAAATCCATTTCGCAAAGAAGTGGGGGAGTGGATTTTTCAGGAATTCTTATTACAACAGTCTCGTCTTTATATACATTATCAATCATTCGCACAACCCTGTCATTTGCAGTAACAGAGCCTTCAGTATGACGGAGTGATTGTACAATCTTTGTCGAAAGTTTCAGGTGACCTTTTAAAAAATGAAGAACGGGTCTGTCTGAAAATTCTTCTGGCACTATGTACTCTAAAATTCTCATAACAGCCCCCCATTTTTTATCAAAAATCAGTTATTAAAGATTTTAACAAATTGTATATGCAACTGTATATACATTGTCGAAAACAAGAAAATGTTCATAACTTTGTCAATGTAAAGTCAATTACTTTACTCGTTTTTTGTCAAAAAAGAATAAAAATTGAATTATGCCTATACTTGTAAACAAAACTGACAGAGTTTTGAACAAAGTAAAGCGAGTTGCTTTACAATTGTAAATTTTTCCCAAATAATATTTTTTTTAGGTTTATGCGGATATTTGCATAATATTGTAATTATTATACAATAGCAAATTCTGAAACTTTTCTATCCTTAAAAGTAGCAACAGATTTAAAACCAGCTTGTCGTGCAATTTCATAAGCTTTGTCAATATTTACGCCAATTCTTTCAGCGTAGTGAGAGTCAGAACCTACAGAAATTAATTTACCACCTAATTCTTTATATCTTTTTATTGTTTCTAAATCAGGTGAAGGTTTGTTAATAGGGTATTTAAGACCGCCCATATTAATTTCTAAAGCCTTGTCTTTTTCTGCACAGAGTTTTAAAAGTTCATCCACTTTAGATTTATATTTGTCAATGTTTTCAACATAACCACAGATATTATAAATGTATCTGAAAGGATATGTAATGTGTGCTAAAATTTCAAAGTTACCCCATTCGAGCATTTTTATAAGTTCGTCAAAATACTCATTCATTGTTGCTTCAATGTCGATACCATCAAAGCTTTTCCAATAGTAAAAGTCTTCTTGTTCTCTCAAATTGTGAATTGAACCTATAACAACATCGTAATTATAAGTATCAATAATCTGTTGTGCCAATTCTGGAATATAATGTGGTTGGGCAAGTTCAACGCCTTTTAAAATGTTTATCTGACCTTGCAGTTTTTCAGAGACTGCAGAAACATCTTTGTAACTGTTTTCTACAACTTTGTCATAATTATCTTTGTAATAATAATCCACTTCGCAATGGTCAGTAAATGCAACTGTGTGAATTTTATTGTCCCTCGCTGTTTCTGCCATAAATAATGCTTCGTGGTTACCGTCAGGGGAATTTATTGTGTGAGTATGTAAGTCGATTATTTTGATTTCGTTCATATATAATACACCATCCAATAATTTAGTGCAGGGTGCTGAGTGATGAGTGCTGAATTAATGCTAACGCAGTTCCAAAACTCAGCATTCAGCACTCAGCACTCTGCATTTTTACAGTTTCCTATTCTACCACAAACTTTAAAAAAATAATATAGCAAAATAAAAGAAAAATCTTTATTTAATTGAGAGAATATGGTAAAATACTACTAATTTATAAAAAATGCTGAAAGGCAGAAGTGAAAATGAAATTAACTTATGAAGCGTACGCTAAAATAAATTTAATACTGGATGTAACTGGTATAAAGCAGAATGGGTACCACACTCTTTTTACTGTTATGCAGTCAATTGGTTTAAATGATGTTGTATCAGTTGAAAAAACAAAGGGTGAAAAAATCACTATTTCGTGTACAGATGAAACTGTACCGACTGATTCAAAAAATATAGTTTATAAATGTGCAGTGAAATTTTTTGAATATTTTAAAATAGAAAAGAATAAGGGTATTCACATTCATATTGAAAAGAAAATACCACACGAAGCCGGTCTTGGTGGTGGGAGTGCAGATGGTGCCGCAGTTTTAATTGCGCTTAACAGAATTTTTGATGTTAATGCAAGTAAAAGAACACTTATGTTTATCGGCGGAAAAGTTGGTGCAGATATTCCATTTTGCATTGTTGGTGGTACTGCGCTTTGTCAGGATATTGGTACAGTCGTTGCCCCGCTTCCTGATATTAAAGAATGTAGCATAGTTATAGTAAAACCCGAAAGTGGCAGTTCCACTGTGAAAGCCTATGACGCTATTGATTCACTCGGTGAAAGACTTAAACATACAAGAAACAATGAAATGTTGGAAAAACTTCTGGATGAAAATCTTAGTGATGCGTTGAAATATTGTGACAATGTGTTTGAACAGGTAATTGAAGTTCCTGACAGAGCAGATATTAAGCACATTTTAAGGAAAAATAATTCTGCGGCTGCTTGTATGTCTGGTTCAGGTTCTGCAATTTATGGCATTTTCTTTAATAAAATGGACGCTGAGTATGCAAAAAAAGAATTAGAAAAGAATTATAATAAAGTATATCTTTGTGACAGAAAAAACACAGGTGTAAAAATAATTGAATAAATAAAAAATAACCGTCAATAATTCATTCAACGAATGAAAGGCGGTTTTATTTATGACTACTTATACATATAAAGCATTTAAAGAAAGACGTGACAAAATATTTTTAGCGTCTTTGGTAATTTCATTGGTACTTTACTGTGCATTCGGAGTTACTTATTTTGCATCTGTTTCAGGTGAAATAAGAGAAAGTGTAGTAAGACTTCATATTTTGGCGGATAGTAATTCACAAATAGACCAACAAGTAAAATTAAAGGTTCGTGATGCACTTCTTGAGAAAAATACAGAACTTCTTTCAAGCAAGGTTACACCCGAAAATGCAGAAGAATATTTTGAAAAATCAAAAAGAGAATTAGAAAAATGTGCAAATGAAGTTTTAAAAGAAAATGGATTTAACTACACAGCAAAAATCACTTTAGGTAAAGAATACTACACAACTAGGGTTTATGAAGACTTGACTTTCCCAGCAGGGACTTACACATCAGTAAAAGTTGTTTTAGGCAGTGGTGAGGGTAAAAACTGGTGGTGCGTAATGTTTCCACCACTTTGTGTACCTGCAGCCACAGGCGATATAACAACAGATGGTGCAGTAGATTTAGAAGAATATTTAGATGAAGACGGCAAAAAAATAGTTTCGTCAAAGGGCAAGTTTAAAGTTGGGTTTAAGGTGGTCGAGATTTACGAAAAACTTTTTAAATAAAAAAACATAGTTTTGGAGTGGTTTCCAAAACTATGTTTTTTATTTTGTTCAAAAATTTAATTTATCATACTTGACAAATTAAGTGCATTTTGATAAGATAATTATGCAGAACTGACAAATTAAGTTCGGAGGTGAGAGGATGCATATAACAGGTTTTGAAAATGAAAAATTTATTTTAAGCGAACTCGGAAACCGAATAAAGCAATATAGAATATCATTAAATTTAACACAGACAGAACTCTCAGAAAAGTGTGGTATTTCTATGAGTACTGTTGTAAGAATTGAAAATGGTGATGATATAAAATTTTCAAATTATATAAGAATATTATCTGGTTTGGATATTTTAGAAAATATAAATACATTAGTTCCGGAAGAAAGTGTAGATTATAAAAATATATTTGAAGAAAAAGTACCAAGAAAAAGGGTGAGACAAAAGAACGAAACAGGTAAAGCGGATTGGACCTGGGGTGAAGATAAGTAGGTGATTTTTTGGTTAAAAGGAAAACAGTCAGCGTTAAAATGTGGGGTACAGTTGTAGGGTATCTGCACGAAGAAGAAAATGGCATAATAGGTTTTCAGTATGATAAAGATTTTTTGAAAAGCAGAATAGAAATTTCACCTGTAAAAATGCCGTTGTCAAATCGCACATATTCATTTTTAAATTTGCGAGAAGAAACATTTTATGGGCTTCCCGGTATGGTGGCAGATTCTTTGCCCGATAAATTTGGTAATATTGTTATAAATAAATATCTCGAAGCACAGGGGAGGACAAGTGATAGTCTTTCAATAATTGAAAAACTTTGTTATACAGGCAAACGCGGAATGGGTGCATTGGAGTATGAACCGGCACAAGATTTAGAGTTTGAAAGTAAAGAATTAGATATAGATGCACTTACTAAATTAGCATCAGATATTTTAACAGAAAAAGAATCACTCCATGTAAAACATGATAGCAATATGATGTCACAGTTAATGGAATGTAGTTCATCTGTGGGTGGAGCGAGAGCCAAAACCTTAATAGCGTGGAATCCTCTGACAGATGATGTTCGTTCAGGGCAGATAGACGCAGGTAGCGGTTATGAATATTGGCTTTTGAAGTTTGACAATATAAAAAACAATAAAGATAAAGATGCTACACCTGATGAAAATGAATACACCAAGGTTGAATATGCTTATTACCTTATGGCAAAATCAGCTGGTATAAATATGAGCGAATGTCGTCTTTACAAAGAAAATGGTAGTTCACATTTTATGACAAAACGCTTTGACAGAATAGGTCAGAAGGGTGAAAAAATTCATATGCAGACACTTTGTGCTATTGCTCATATGGACTTTAATTTACCAAGAACATATTCTTATGAAGAAGCATTTGACATTATGAAAAAATTAAAGCTTCCATATAAAGATTTTGTTGAACTTTTCAGAAGAATGGTGTTTAATGATTATGCTAAAAATTTTGATGACCACACAAAAAACATATCTTTTTTAATGGATAAAAAAGGTGTTTGGTCATTATCACCTGCATACGATGTAACTTTTGCATATAAGCGCGACAGTATTTGGGTGAACGCTCACCAGATGCTTATAAATGGTAAGTCAGAGAATATTACAAAAGAAGACCTTTTGGCAGTTGCCCGGAATGTAGGTATAAAAAATCAGGATGCCCAAAAATGTATAAATGCAGTTGAATCTGCTATAAAAAATTGGGAACTGTTTGCAAACGAGGCTGGTATTTCAAAACAAAATATTAAAAGAATTCAGAGTGTTATAAATTAAGTGTGCAAGCATGTAAGTGTGCAAGTGTGTAAGTGTGCAAGTGTGCAAGTTGCAAGGGTTATAAAAAGAAATCATCCTATCATTTAAAGTAGTAACTAAAAATGATAGGATGTATTTTATTTTATTGATTTTGCAATTGCAATTAAATGTTCAAGTTGTTCACTTGTCAGATTTTTAGTTGCTTCAAGTAATTCTTTGCTTTTGACAGGGTCAGAAGAATCAATGTCGAAAAATTCTTTTGGGGTGATTCCAAAATAGTCACATATATAAAAGAAAACAGTCATTGATGGGAAGTTTACACCATTTTCGATATTATTAATATAACCTTCGCTTTGACCTAATGATAAACTCATATCTCTTGCAGATACACCTTTGTTCATCCTTAGTTTTACTAATCTGTCAATAAATTCTTGTTGTTCCACATCAATCACCTACTTTGCATATAATTATACTAAATATTATGCACAATACATCTAAAACAAATAGATAAAAACGTTGACATATATAAAATAATTAGATATAATATGAAAAAGTATATGATTATTTTAGTTGTAAATCTTTTTTGACTGATGCCCTCACGAAAATTATAAGGTGCTTGTGTATAACAACCATCTTCTGTGTCTTTTTGTTTAAGGCTTGGTGGTAAGTGGTAGACAGTGCAATTAAGATAACCCACCATGGTTTTAAACTATGGTGGGGATTTATTTTTATAAAATATAGTAAAAAGAAATCACCCTATCATTTAAAGTTCAACTAAAAATGATAGGGTGTATTTTATTAACTTTACTAGCAACTAGCCATACTAGCCACACTAGCAACTATTTTGACTGAGCAAAGCTTAGTCAAAATACGCTCTCGCGTACTCTGCAAGTCCAGGAATGAGAGATTTTATTTCTTTACCTGAAGTATTTATCATAAGATGATAGCCTGCTTTGTCACCCCAGGCAGTATCTGCGAGCATTTTTCTTAAATCTGCTCTGCCTTTGTCAATTTCTTTCATTTTCTTTTCAATATCCTTGTCAGTAAGCACTTCGCCTGGCTTTGCTCTTTCTTTACAACGCTTTATTTTTGACTCTTTGTCAGCATAAACAAATATATTAAGAAGTTGTTCGTTATTGAGAAGGACATCAGCACATCTTCCGACGATTACACAGTCGCCTTTAGATGCCAGTTCCCTTATAACTTTTGTCTGCTCTGTAAAAAGCTCAACAGACTGGTTAATAAAGAAAGTAGATGCAGAAAATCTTACACCGATAGTTGTCGGGTAAAATGCTCTAATATCTCTTTCGGCTGCATTTTCAACATAATCTTTATCGAGTCCCTGTTTTTCTGCAACCATTTCGATTATCTGGTAATCATAGCAAGGAATCCCGAGTTCTTCTGCAAGGCGTTTACCTAATTCTCTGCCACCTGAACCGAATTCACGACTTATTGTAATAATCTTTGACATACTAATACCTCCTTTAAAATCTAAAAAGATTTATTTTCTATTAGTATTATAACACAAATTATAAAATTTTACAATAATGTATCAAGTTCCTGTAAAAGAATCTCGTCACTCTTTTTGGTTTTTGTTATATCTGAAAATTCTTCACAACCGAAACCAATTAAAAATTCTGCAGAATAATAATTTCTTGTTATATCAGAGGTAAATATTTTTGTTTCAGGAGAGTCACCTAATGACTCATAAATGAACTTACTGCTATTAGCAAGTGCTTTCTGTGAAGAAGCGACAATACTCTTTAATTTTTCAACTTCTTCTTTTAAAACCTCAGGAGCAGTTTCTTTTAATGACTTTTCATTCTTTTCACAAAGTATTTTGATTTTTGAAAGAATAGTATTAAAAGCATCTTTTTCTGTAAGCACATTGTTTTCATTTGTTAAAAATTCATTGTCTTTTAAAAACTTAACAGTTTCTTTTATAGTATTGTTTTTAACGACGCAATTCTCAAGTTCTTCGTTAATTATGTTAGATAAAAGATTTAAAAATCCTAACTTTTCTTCGATACCTGCATTCTTAAGTTTTTCTTTAAAATCTTCACTTGCAGTACCATTTAAAACTTTTTCAGGTGAGCACATTTCTCTCATATTTTTAAATGTTTTGTAAAATGAAGCGAAATCAGATGCAACTGTCGGTACTTGTATGTACTGAGCAATAAATTCATAGTCAATGTCAATATTCTTTTTCTCAAAAGAATACATAAGTCTCGATAAATCTTCCCAACCTCTTGCGGTAACAAATTGTTTACCATCAGGGGTATTTTCAATTATATAAAAATCTGTTGGCTTTGAGTCGAGATATGTAATGATTGATGGGTGAATTCTTTCATTTATAGCATATTCACGCCATACATCGTAGTCAGACTGAATATCTATTTTCTGAATTCTGTCGAGAGTTGCAATATCGTACTCTTTTACAGATTTGTTATATTCAGGTGGGTTACCCGCGGCAACTATTACCCAGCCATCCGGCACAGAGTGAGAACCGAAAGACTTGTACTGCAAAAATCTTAACATAGATGGTGCAAGTGTTTCAGAAACGCAGTTAATTTCATCTAAAAACAAAATGCCTTGTTTGTAACCTGTTTTTTCAATGTATGAGTAAACATCAGAAAGAATTTCACTCATAGTGAATTCTGAAACATTGTACTCCACACCACCGAAAGACTTTGTTTTAATAAATGGTAAACCCAAAGCACTTTGTCTTGTGTGGTGTGTCATAGAGTAAGACACAATGCCAATATTCATTTCTTTTGCAATCTGCTCCATAACTGCGGTTTTACCTATACCCGGAGGTCCATAAAGGAAAATAGGGCGTTGTTTATTTACAGGAATAGTAAATTCACCGTTTTCTTCTTTTTCAAGATATGCAGTTATAGTGTTTTTTATATGTTTTGTAGCATCTTTAATGTTCATTTTTTACCTCACACTAAAAGTAAGTCATTAAGTAAATCTTCTGTTTCAGAGAGTGCAGTTTTTTTCTTTTTGCCAGATACAATTTCCTGTAAATTACTGTAACCTTTTTTAGCACAAAGAGTGTAAAGTGTGGCACAGAACTCTGTATCGAACGAAAAATTCTCCAACAGATATGATAACACATTTTGATCGTTAACTTCAACAGAAAAAATTGCAATATCTTTTTCGTAACCTTTTATCAGGTTGAAATATTGTTTCTTTTTTGCTTCATCTAATTTTACAGGGTACGCAAGTCTGAAAGCTGCAACAAATGGTTTTTCTGTATCTTCTGCTTTTTCTAATTGATTGTCATATTTTGAAAAATCGAATTCACCATTTTTTATTATATAGTCGCTGTCGTCCTGATAAGAATAAAACGCACTGCTCATAAATACCTTTATCTGCTCTTTTTCAATTGATAAAACGTGGTCAGGACAGGTTTTATTTTTGTTTCTGTAAGCGAATGGTAAAACGCCTTCAAATCCGAGGGCTAAATAATCTATAGTTTTCGGGATTGTTATAGTAATGCAGTTTTCCAAATCTGCTTTTGATGTGAATGACGAGCAGAAAGAGGTACCTTTTATTTTGTATTCATCATAAAATTTATTGTAAAAAACAGATTTACCGAGATATGTTAAATCACTGTTGAATTTTATAAATTTTAAATTTTTACTGTCTTCAAATGCTTTGTCGCCAAGTATTTGGAGCGTTTCGGGAAACACCATACTTTCAAGTGACTGGCAACGCTTAAAAGCATACGCCTTAATTTCTTTAAGATTTTTTCCTAATGTAATTTTCTTTAGATTTATACAACTGTGAAAGCAGTCTTCCTCAATAATTTCTACAGAATCAGGAATTACAACTTCTTCTAAATTAAAGCAACCTTTAAAAAGATTTTTTGGTAGTACTTTTAATGGTGGCAATGTTACTTTTTTTAAAGAACGGCAATCCATAAAAGCACCTTCGCCTAAACTTTTTAAAGCAACCGGAAATATTGCTTCTTCTAATGAAACGCAGTTGTAAAATGCTTCATAACCAATTTCTTGTAAATTCTCATTGAATTTTACTGTTTTTAAGTTTCTGCAACCATTAAAAGTCATTCTGGAAATTACTTTAACCCTGTCAGATAATTCCAGTTGCTCAATACTTTCATTGTAGCAATATTCATTTATTTTAGTTTTCTTTTTTTTGAGAACTAATTTATTGTCTTTTATTTTCATAATAAATCTTCACTATCTAAAAATAATGGTGTTGCCCAGAGGGGCAATTTTGATTTGTCAAAACAACTGTCGTTTATTAAAAATACAGATTTGAATTTTGGCATTTGTTTCGGGTAAACACCTTCACCATCTGTAAAATAAATAAGTCCGTTAATCTCGTTTTGTTTTGATGAATTGAAAATTTCGTCGACATATTTAAAAACAGGTCTGAAATCTGTGCCACCAAAACCACTTAAAGTAAGGTTTTTAATGTAATCTTCTAATTCATCAGGATTATGGACGACTTTAACATCTTTTATTTCAGAGTCGCATTGAATAATATGAATTTCTGTATTAACAGAAAAGAAATCGGTGGATTTTAATATATTATAAGTCTTTTCAATAAATTTCTCAACTATGTTGCCTTTTACAGAACCAGAAGTATCAATTGCAATAAAAAGTTTTCTTGTTCTAAGACTTTCTATATATTCAAGTGGTTCTATAATAGGCATATTTTCGTACATTTTTAAACCGTAAGTGTAAAAAATGTAATCGAACTCATCGTCGTTTATTTCCATTGATTCATTAAAGAAAATGAATTTCTTTAAAAATTTACTGTAATCATATTTATCATTTGTAACGCTTTTTAAAACTTGCGTATCTGCACCAGACATATATCCTTGCTTTTTAAGTGCTTCAATATCACTTGCAACTGTTGGGGTGATTTTTCGCCATTCGTCTTTTTCTTCTTTTGCTGTACCGCTTATCGCGTCATACATTATTTTATCGTTTGACTCGTTAGAAAGACCTTTGCGGTTATCTGCCTTTTTATAAATTGAACGGGCTTCAACTGTTTCTTCGTCATCATCGAATTCAAAAAAAGCAAAGTTCTTGTTTTTATACCATATTTTATGGACATCATCCTGAAAAGTAGTTTTATAAAGTTCAAGAGTTTCTTTATTTATATCACTACTTTTTAAATAGTAATAAATATTTTCGGCAGAAAGATTTTTAACTTGTTTTTTTAAAGTATCTATAATTGCATTTTCTGCTATTTCTTTTCCGCTTTTTACACAAGATAAATTCCAATTGTTTATAGTTGCTTCAACAGAAATATCTGTGGCAATATTCCAGAGTGCAGTATCTTTAAAATCAATATTGAAAGGGTGTAAGAGCATACAATGAAGAATAGAGTGAAGCAAAACGCGGTTTACAGAAGATGTGTTTTCTTTAAATCTTAAAAGAATGTAATTCGGGTTATAATAAAAACATTTTGCATCAGTAAAAATATCTTCTTCATTTGTCGGAATAAATTCCAAAGTGTTTATAGCACGAATTAAAGAGTGAATATTTCCTGTGAGTTCAGTTTTTGCTTTTAATAAAATTTCATCTGCTAAAAGTTCTGTTTTAGTTTTTTCCATTAATATTCACTCCTTTCAAAATTTAAAATTACAACCAAAAAGCAAAAAAGGTCGGTTTTTTGAACCGACTACCCCTTTAGAATAACATATAAAAATACTTGTTGTCAATAACTTTTATTAAAGTCATTCTGGTGAATGCTTATTCTCTCCGTTTTATATAGACAGAAGTGCTTAACTTTGTGGAATATTGCGGATTGCAAAGCACTTCTATATGTGCTATTATGTAGACAAAGGAAGGGTGAGTCCGATGCCACAGTAAACACAAAAATCTAAAAAGAAAGTGTGGTTCCGATGTACTAAAAAACCAGAAACCTAAACTCAAAAAAATTTGAAAGTGTGGTTCCGATGTATTAAGAAACTATAATTCAAATTCAAAAATTGAAAGTGTGGTTACAATGTACAACTAAACATCAATCCTTGGCTTATAACAAGCCGATGGCAGATTCCTTAAAATAATTAAAAAATAAAAAAAGAGTTAAAGCTTTAACCGTTAATATATAAAAGGAATCGCCTGCAAAATCTGTAGAAAGAAGAGGTAAACGAGAATGATGTTAGATACAAAAAGTGAACAGTAACAGCCCTTAGTTTGGATGTTTTTTAACATAAGCTAAGGGCTGTTACATTTTTTATTTTGCATCTTCTCCGGAAAATCTTATCATTTCTAAATTAGGACAATTTTCTGCATCAATTTTTTTATTATAATTATCACAGATATTACCCCAGTGAACAGAACATTTTTCAATTAACACGTTTTCTGCATATCTTAAAAGAAATGCGGAATTTTTTATTTTTTCAACACCATACTGAAGGCAAGGTCTTAAATCGTAAAGACCACTTTCCCATTTTGTAGTTTTAGAAAGAGTTACATTTACATTCTCAAAAGTAACATTTTCAATCATATTTTCTTCGTTACCGTGAACTAAAACACCATTTTCGCCTTTGCAGGTAATATTGAAGAAACGCACATTTTTTATTTTACCAGACTTTGTATTTTCATCACGATTAAATGCGGTAATAACAATTGGTTCAGCAGTGCCCCACCAGTCAGGGCAGAAACGGCGGGTTTCAATAATGCAGTTTGAGTATGTAACATTCTCTACATTACCACCATCACGAATCTGAATTGAAAGTCCGCGGTTACTTTTTGTAATAATGCAGTTATTTACAATAATATTTCTGAAATCGCCGACACCCTCTGTGCCGATTTTAATTGCTGCGGAAGTAGAAACAAGAGTGCAGTCAGAAATTATAATATTTTCGCAAGGGCCATATTCTGCGTTTCCCTTTGATGCTTTTAAGCAGATACAGTCATCTGCACACTCAATATGACAACCCAGGATTCGCACATTACTGCAATGGTCAGGGTCAATACCATCAGAGTTTGCAACATCCAAATCATTTAAAATTCTTATTTGTGAAATTAAAACATCATCACAACCCGCTGGGTGAAGTGTCCAGAAAGGTGCGTCTATAACTGTGAAATCTTTAAAAGAGATATTATTACTTTTTTCAATATAAATAACAGTTGGTCGTGGATAAAAATCGCCTGTTACATAGTATCGGTCTTTTCTTTTTACAAAACTGTGACCATTTGCATCAATTGTGCCTTCACCAGTAATGGAACATTTATCTGCTTCGTAACCATAAATAAATACAAATGATGGTTTACCTGTAACGGGGTTACCAATAAGAGCAGTTTTTGGGTCATTTATCATTTTACAAGGACGAATGTAGCCCTCTATATTGTCAGTAGCCTTTAAAACAGAACCTTTCTGCAAGTGCAATTCTACATTCTTTTTCATTCTTACAGAGTCTGAAAAATATGTTTTGCCACTTGTTAAAACTACTGTACCGCCACCATTTTCTTCTGCTTTGTCAATAGCGCTCTGAATTGCTTTAACGTCATTTATTTTTCCGTCAGCAACAGCACCAAAATCTTCAGGATAAAAGTATTTCACACTACATACTTCCTTTTTTTAAGATGTAGTAATTATAGCATAATTTGGTTAAAAGTTGCAAGGTGTAAATTGTTAGTCCCTAGCCTCTGACAACTGACAACTATTACGCATATAATGAAATATGCAGAAAATTAATCATTTACTTGCAAAAAGTGAATAATAATTCACTTTTTTTAGTCGAAAATTGTAATAATTTGCCTGTATTTTGCAAAAAAAGTTCGTTTTATTCACGCTTATTTTTATTCAATGTTACAATATTACAAAACAAGAGTAGAAATTTGTTGCAATTTGACTAAATCGGGTATAAAATAGGCGAGTAAAAAATTTTATTCTATATTTTAAGGAGTAATAGATATGAGTTATGTTCAAAGAGTAATTGATGATGTAGCAAAGAAACACGCTAACGAACCTGAGTTCGTTCAGACAGTTACAGAAGTTTTAACATCATTAGAACCAGTTATCGAACAAAATCCTGAATATGAAAAGTATTCATTACTTGAAAGAATTGTTGAACCTGAAAGACAAATCACTTTCAGAGTTACCTGGACAGATGATAAAGGTAAGGTTCACGTAAACACAGGTTACCGTGTTCAGTTTAACGGTGCTATCGGTCCTTACAAAGGTGGTCTTCGTTTCCACCCATCAGTTTATTCTGGTATTATGAAATTCCTTGCTTTCGAGCAGACATTCAAAAACAGCTTAACCGGTCTTCCAATCGGTGGCGGTAAAGGTGGTTCTGACTTTGATCCTAAGGGAAAATCTGATAGAGAAGTTATGG
>CALAEU010000140.1 GCA_937891215.1 uncultured Clostridia bacterium | reverse complement strand
CAGTAGGCTCAATATATTTATCTGCGGCCGCAGCTTCTCCGTCTGATTTATTTGGAATTGGTGAATGGGAAAAAATAGAAGATGCTTTTTTGTTGGCGAGTGGAGCATACTCTTCTCTTGGGGATATTGGAGGTAATGAAAATCACACTTTAACCATCAGTGAAATGCCAGGACATACTCACACCCGTGGTACTATGAATATTACTGGCGCTTTAACTGAAAGACCTGCTTCTAGCTCGGCAGAATTATTAAATAGTAATTCAGAAACTGTTAATGGAGGAGCTTTTAAAACGATACTTCGTGGCGATAGCACTCAATGGAAAGTGGCTGTTTAGACACTAAGTCTAATATCCAATTTGGCGAAGGTGGTGCTGGTACTTTTTCTGATGGAAAACTTAATACTGGAATTAAGAGCAAGTATATAAGATTAGTTTTAGAGACTTTTCATAAGAATGGTGCAGACAAGAATATATTATATGATGCTAGAGCACATATTGGTACAGATGTTTTGTCGACAGTAATTGTTAATATGCGAGAGTACTTCAAGTCGCTTGGTGGAAGGGTTTTATTCGAGACTAAGTTTATTGACTTTGAAGAAAAAGGCGGAGTTCTAACTGGGGCTGTACTTGAAAATAATGGCAAAGTTTGGACTGAGCCTTGCGACAAAGTTGTTCTTGCAATTGGTCATTCTAGTAGGGATACTATTAGAAAATTAAGGGATAGAAGTATTGCATTTAAGAAAAAGCCATTCTCATTAGGATATAGAATTGAGCATTTACAAGCGGATATTAATACGGCACAATATGGCTCAAGTGCTCTTGCTAAACAATTGCCACCTGCCGATTATCATTTAGTTGAGCATGTGGGGGATAGGGTTGTATACTCTTTCTGTATGTGTCCTGGTGGTACGGTTGTTGCCGCATCCTCGGAAGAAGGCGGAATGGTTGTTAACGGAATGAGCGAATATGCCCGTGACAAAGAAAATGCAAACTGTGCCTTACTTGTAGGCATTGAGCCACCATTCGACTCAGACCACCCACTTGCAGGTATGTATTTACAAAGAGAAATTGAACGAAAAGCCTTTAAAGAAGGCGGAAGTGATTACACCGCCCCCGCACAGCTTTTAGGTGATTTTCTGAAAAATGAGCCAACTAAAAAATTCGGTTTTGTAAATCCTAGTTGCCCGACAGGTGTTGCACCGTCAGATTTGAGAAGAATTTTACCTCACAAGGTTACAGAAACTATTGCGGGTGCAATAAATGATTTTGACAAAAAGTTAAATGGTTTTAACCTTTATGACGCAGTTTTAACTGCACCTGAGTCAAGAAGTTCTTCACCTATAAGAATTCTGAGAAACGAATTTTACCAGACTACAAAGGTACAGGGTATTTTCCCATCAGGTGAAGGTGCCGGTTATGCAGGTGGAATTGTTTCAGCCGCAGTTGACGGAATTAAATGTGCCGAAGCAATAATTTCAGATTTAAGATAATAGGACTATCCCCTTGATGAATAAACTTCATCAGGGGGATTTTTTATGAAATGTTTAGTTATTAATTACAGAAATTTCTGTTTTATTCTTGCACTTATATTTTTAGTTGCAGTTACTTCATTTTCAGCTTTTATGGGGATAGCAATAAAGAGTGATAACCCTATAAGAAGATTACCGATATACTGTGTAGAGACAAATGAAAAGAAAATCGCAATAACTTTTGACGCGGCATGGAGTGCAGAAGATACAGACAAAATTATTGAAGTTTTAGAACACTACAACGCAAAAGCTACTATTTTTGTTCTTGGTACATGGGTGGACTCTAACCCTGATGCAGTAAAAAAGTTTTACGACAATGGTCACGAAATTGCAAATCACTCTGACACACATAAATTATTCAGTAAAGTGTCACGAGAAGAAGTGATAAAAGAAATTGAAGAATGTAATAAAAAAATTGAAACAGTTACAGGTGAAAAAGTAAAACTTTTAAGAGCACCTTCTGGCGACTATGACAACAAAACAATAGAGATTGCTGACACAATGAATATGAAGGTAATTCAGTGGTCAGTTGACTCTCTTGACTGGAAGAAACTTTCAGTAGATGAAATGTATTCAAGAGTTATTACTAAAACCGAAAATGGTTCAATTTTGTTATTTCATAATGGTGTAGAAAACACACCAGAAGCACTAGGAAAAGTTTTAGAAAAACTAAAAAATGACGGCTACGAATTCGTAACCGTCAGTGAGCTTATATATTGGGATAATTATAAAATTGACCATACTGGGAAGCAGAAATCAATCGGTTAAAATTTCTTTTAACATATCAGGATTTCTTGTTGTAATATTATCTGGTGCAAAATAAAGAATTTTGTACATATCCTTTTCTTCGTTAACTGTCCAGATTGAAACGAGTAAATCGTTATTATGGAATGTGTCAACCAATTCTTTTGTTGCAGAATCTTTATTGAAGTTGATACCTACTGCCCCGCTATCTTTTACGATTTTTACAAGGTCATTAAGGTACTCTGGAGTTTGTTTGTTTTCTTTTAAAACATCGTAATTGAGGTAATATGGCACAGACGAACATTCTTTTTTTACTGTTTCAACATCCTGGAGATTAATACCGGTAAAGAATATTCTGTCAGTAATATTATGTTTTTCCGCCAAATCATAAACAACATGCAGATTATCATCACACAGTTTTACGTCAACATTAACTTTAACATCATTATAAGTGGCTATCAACTCAAACGCTTCGTCGAGTGTTACCTCATTCCCTTTTGGTGCATCGTGAGAAAGTACTGCAAAATTTTCATCATTGAAATACAAATCAAATTCAACGATATCTGCACCATGTTCAATACCGACTTTTATGGCTTCAAGTGAATTATCAGCAGTACCACAACAACCTGTGTGTGCAGTATATGTAAAATCTGTGGGTATGTTTAATGGTTGAGTTTTATAAAATTCAAATTCTTTATTTTCTTTCATAAGAAGCACACCACCTACAATAATTGAAGTTGCTACAATAAGAATTGAAACAGTTATTATATATTTTTTCAGTTTCATAACAACACCTATATAAAAAGAGTTAGCCAAATTGACTAACTCTTATTTTAATTAATCAAGAAAATCTTTAAGTTTTTTACTTCTGCTTGGGTGACGTAGTTTTCTTAATGCTTTTGCTTCAATCTGACGGATACGTTCTCTTGTAACCTGGAACTCTTTACCAACTTCTTCAAGAGTTTTCGGGTTACCGTCATCAAGACCATAACGAAGACTTAAAACTCTTGCTTCTCTTGGTGTAAGTGTTTTAAGAACATCAGAAAGTTGTTCACGCATTAAAGCCATAGATGCAGCATCAACCGGTGCTTGTGCATCATCATCAGGAATAAAGTCACCTAAATGGCTGTCTTCCTCTTCACCAATAGGTGTTTCAAGAGAAACAGGTTCCTGAGCAACACGAAGAATTTCACGAACTTTATCTACAGGCATATCGAGTTTTGCTGCAATTTCTTCTGCGGTCGGGTCTCTGCCGTTTTCGTGAAGAAGTTGACTGTTTGTCTTTTTAACTTTATTAATTGTTTCAACCATGTGAACAGGAATACGGATTGTTCTTGCCTGGTCTGCAATAGCACGGGTAATAGCCTGTCTAATCCACCATGTAGCATAAGTTGAGAATTTAAACCCTTTTGTATAGTCGAATTTGTCAACAGCTTTTATAAGACCTAAGTTACCTTCCTGAATTAAATCAAGGAAGGAAAGGCCACGGCCTACATAACGCTTTGCGATGCTGACAACCAGACGAAGGTTGGATTCTGCTAACTGCTGCTTGGATGCTTCGTCACCGGACTGGATTTTTTCTGCCAGTACAATCTCTTCATCTAAAGAGAGCAGTGGGTAATCACCGATTTCTTTTAAGTTTGTCGGTTCTACAAAATCGATGGTAGATAACTGGTTACAATCACGAAACGCATTGTTTCCGATGCTTCCTACACCGTTCTCTACCTTTACGGACTGCATCAGGCGCTGCGTTTTCTCCGGGTCCAATGTAATATACGCACCCTGCTCCGT